>PKTY01000333.1 GCA_002869725.1 Desulfuromonas sp.
AAGTTGCGGTCGAGATGGGTGTCATTGGCTTAATGAACATTCAGTACGCCATCTACAAAGATAAAGTTTATATTCTCGAGGCTAACCCTCGCGCCAGCCGTACTGTCCCCTTGGTCTCCAAAGTCTGCAACATTCCGATGGCTCGTCTGGCTGTACGTGTCATGCTCGGTGAAAAGCTTGTGAATATGGGGCTAGCGCAAAAGAAAGTGCCGCATTACGGTGTCAAAGAAGCAGTTTTCCCCTTCAATATGTTCCCGGAAGTTGACCCCCTGTTAGGTCCGGAAATGCGTTCTACCGGCGAGGTGCTCGGTATGGCAGACAACTTTGGGCGGGCTTTCTTCAAGGCACAGGAAGGGACCGGCACCATGTTACCTCAATCGGGAACAGTGCTTGTTACCGTCAATGAGAATGATCGTCTCGGTGGGCTTGAGGTGGCGAGACGTTTTGCCGACCTCGGCTTTAAAATCCTTGCCACCGAAGGAACCTGTGCCTATCTCAACGCACATGATGTGGAAGCAACAAAGATTATGAAAATGCACGAGGGGCGCCCTAACATTTCCGACGCTATTATGAATGGCGAAATTCAACTCGTTGTCAACACACCAATCGGTCGACTGGGTGCCCACGATGACTCATACATTCGAAAAACAGCAATAAAGCAGAAAGTCCCTTATATCACGACCCTTGCTGCAGCTGTTGCAGCAGCTGAAGGGATTGCGGCATGTCAGAATGGGGGGAAAGGGTCCGTCAAGAGTCTCCAGGAGTATCACGAGCAGTTATAAGTCAAGGGTGTCGGTAAGAACGATCCCCCCCTGCGGAGCAATCGGGGCTGCTGGTTCGAACGCTGTTAACCCCACTGGGAAAGATAAAGAGCGACCTTAAAAAAGGTCGCTCTTTATCTTTTTTCCCCGCGACAGAATCATCCCTGGAACTTAAGGGATTTGAGCCTCATGCACGGAAGCGGTCTTGAGTGGTCAGGCTTGCTCCTTGAAGGCTTGCTGCAACTTGAAACCGATTCTGACGGGCTCTTCCCCCAGCTTTCTCATGGAGATCAGTAGCACGCTTAATTGAGAGACATGCTGAATCAGCTGCAATTCTTCTCCATTGGCATTCTTCCCGGACAGATTGATGATGTCCGGCGAACAGTAGCTGACATCCTGAAGATGAAAGGTGATGGATGCTCCGAAGGAGACAAGTTGAGCGCCAATTTCATGCTCCTCGTCTAGCCTTTTCTCGAAACTATAAATACTGTCGATCAATTTTTGATATGTCCATATCGCCGGATTGGTTTGAAAAAAAGAAGACGTTAACGGCCACATGTTCGACGGCGAAGCGAATTCGCACGCCGGAGAGGACGATCTGCTGAAAAAGTAGTCTGAAGAGTATTCAGTCATGTCACCCTCATCTTGAGTCCTTGCGGAAATAAGTCAAGGCAATATCTCACTGATATCACAAGCAAAAAATTCGTAAGATACAGCTGTAAGCATCCACTCTCTATAAGCACGGGTAACCATGCTTATAGAGAGTGGACATAGAGTATGACGTAAGAGCTGATCAGTCTAAATAGTGCATTCTAGACAGTCCTCACAAGGCCAGACCACGGATGACTGTCCCACGACAACAGTCATAGAACCGCCCTCCACGCTCATAACAGTTCCCTGTTGATCGGTCTTGAGGTTTCTGACCTGGCGCGGGATGCCGTGCGAAACGGCCTGACAGACATTGATCAACCCTTCAGCAGTCATTTGTTTCGAACCTCCTGGTTTTAAGTTTGGGCTTGTCAATAAGGTCAGAGCTGACCTGTTCTTTATCCTAAGTTCTTCCAATGTCCAATAACGGGAGAGCAGAAATTGGTTTGTCGCTGTCAAATTGTTTGAAATTTTAAGAACAAGTCCTGTTAATGTGAATACAATTATGTTACACATAAAATGCCTATCTGACATGGGTATTTTGAAAGCTTTCTTAATGGAGCGACGATGAAGAAATTGAAAGGCTGTACCGCCGAGACCTGTGAAGAATTGGAGACACTGCAAGCCCAGTTGACATCATTGCAGCAAGAACATCAGGAAAGAGAACTCCAGCTCAGGGAGCGTATCAAGGAGTTAGACTGTCTCTACAAGCTGACAGAGCTGATCGAAAAGAATGAGAACTCTATTGAAAAGATACTGCAGGGGGTCGTCGGACTGCTGCCTGGCTCCTGGCAGTATCCCGAAATAACCTGCGCTAGGGTTCGCTACAGAGAAGAGACGTTCCAGTCAGACAATTTCAAGTCAACTCAATGGCAGCAGAAAGCTCCTATCGTTATCGCCGGCAACCAAAAAGGGGTCGTTGAAGTTCGCTATCTTAAGAAGATGCCGCAACTGGACGAGGGGCCGTTCCTTATAGAGGAGCGCTTATTGATCGACGCTGTCAGCAATCGTATTGCAAAGGCGGCTGAGAGGATTAACGCCCTGCGACAACTGCAGGTGGAGCGTCAGGCTCTTGAAGACGCCAACGTGGCCCTCCATGATTCGCTGGTCCAAAGCCAGCAGGAGAAAAGGAGGTTCGGGGTGTCCATTCAAGCCAAGATCGATAAAATCATCACACCAATTCTCTATGCGATGCAAACAGAGATGAACCCCAACCAGCTTGAATACTTCGAGTTGTTGAAAAATAACCTCGAAGATATCATCTCCCCCTTTGTTGAGAAAAACCAGATGTTCGTGCCCACACTCAGCCCGGTAGAGATTCAGATCGGCAACATGATCAAGCATGGTTTGTCGACAAAAGCGATTGCCCGAATGAGGGGGATCACTCCATCGACCGTGAATCGGCATCGAGAAAATATTCGGCGTAAACTCAACCTGACAAATCGTAAAATTAATCTTGCTTCTTATCTGAATAGTCTTGGATGAGTAGGTGAAATTTTAAACACTGATGCTTCATAGGCATAAGGACATCTGCCGAAAATCAAAAAATGACTTGCGGGAGGACTTATAAAAAAATATCCCTGAGCGCTTTGACCGTTTCCTGCAAATTATGACTCTTGGGAATGATGTTGGTGGCACACCTAATTCAAGAACTAATGTTCTGTATCAAGAAATGTCAGTCGTGCTGCGTCGGGCCGTAGGTCATATGGTAGAATTATGGTGTTAACTTTCTCTATTGATTACCTATCCACAGTTTGAGCAAGAGGCCATATGAAAAAGCATAGCTACTGGATTGGCGTTTTGACCATAATTGGGGTATCGCTGGTTCTGTTCTGGAGAACACCGACTTGGGCAGAGAGCATCTCACCAAAAGAGTCTATGATAACAGATCAAGGATCAAACAAGCTGCAACGTATTCTGTTTGTCAACTCCTACCATCCTGGTTATCCGTGGAGCGATGGCATTCAACGGGCCCTTACCGATGCTCTTGGACTGCAACCTGGCAAGGAGCCCGAAACCTGGCAAGGGAATCGGTTTGTGCTCCGCGTTCTTTATCTAAACAGCAAACGTAATCCTACTGAGCAGGCTATCCGCCAGGCTGCCGAGGTTGTCATGGCGATGATACGCGACTGGCAACCGGACATTGTTGCCACCAGCGACGATAACGCGGTGAAGTATGTGGTGAGGCCTGCTCTCGAAGAGTTTCCTTCACTTCCCTTTGTCTTTAGCGGAGTAAACTGGGGTACCGATGAGTACGATCTGCCGCCAAATCGGGTTGCTGGCATGATAGAGGTCCAACTGGTGGATCAGATCGTCCAACACCTGCATCCTTTTGCTCGTGGTGACAGAGTTGCATTTTTGAAAGGATACGATTTGTCAGCCGTCAAGGAGGCTGATTCTTTTGAGACGTTTCTCGGCATTCCCATCACAAGGCGCTTGGTCAAGGATTTCAGCGAGTGGCAAGCGGCATATCGCCAGCTGCAACAAGAATCAGATATACTCCTGCTGGGCAACTTCACATCTGTGGCCGACTGGGATGACAAAAAGGCCCGACAGTTGATCAACGAAGAGACGCGTATTCCAACCGGAGCGTGGGATGCTTGGATACGAGAGTATGTACTGTTGACCTTTTCGACGGTGCCCAAGGAACAGGGCGATTGGGTTGCGGGGACAATTCGTGGCATTCTTTCTGGTCAATCCCCTGCTGACTTCGGCACTGTCCGCAACCACAAAGCGACGCTCTACCGCAACATGGCTCTTGCAAAGCAGCTAAAGATTATTTTCCCTATGGAGTTAATCCGCCGATCGTGGGCTGTTGATCAGGCATTGGGAAATGATGAATAGTCTACGCAGCAAAATGATCATTCTGGTCGGCTGCGGATTGCTGCTGGCGATCATATCCATTTCCTGGCTGGCCCAAAATGGCATGCGGGAGATAATAGATCGTAGCCAGAAAGCCGTCTACGAGAACCGTCTCAATCACCTGCTGGCGACCCTCAGACAGCTTGACGATGAACTTCGACGAACCCTACAGGTTGAGGCTTATCGCGACCAATTTCAGGATGAGGCGTTGCGGGTGATCCGTTCCAGAGATTTGGTCGACACCAGCGAAGATGTCTACCCCTTCATCATAGACCGCCAGGGAGTGGTTCTCCTTCATCCCAACCTTTCCAGGGGCGACACAAGCCTGGCGACCCTTCCTTTTGTCGACCGTATGCTACAGGAGTCGAGAGGATCATTTAGTTACCGCTACCAGTCCGATGACAAATGGCTCGTATTTGCCAGATTCCCTGCATGGGACTGGGTGGTGGTCTACAGTTTGCGACAGTCTTTCAAGTATGCTGAGTTGACCCATTTCCACGAAAATCTGCTCCCGAGAGTAATCGGGATCCTGCTGGTTATAACGGCAATTCTCATCTACGGACTGCAACGCTTCATCCAACCGATTTTCAGTTTGACGAAGTCTGCCGGCCTAATCGCCACGGGGGACCTGAATGCTCATATTGAAATCAAAGGGGACGATGAGGTCGCACGCCTGGCCCGAGGGTTTGAATCGATGCGTAGTGCCGTGCGCCAAACCATTAAAACACTCGAACAACAGCGCCATGAGTTGAAAATCGAGGTGCAGGAACGGCAGCGGGCTGAAAATTCAGCGATGGTCGCCGAGGAGCGTTTGCGGGTTATTTTACGTTCAACGGCCAACCCCTTGCTGGTCACTGATCTCAATAAAGTTGTCGTATTACTTAACCACGCAGCAGAAAAAGCTTTTCCCCAAGCGAGAGTCGGCATGTATCTCGGAGCTGCATTGAACGACACCACCCTCGAAGAAGCCATGTCCACTTTGGTCAACGGCGAGCAGGATCAACTCCAAATGGAATGGAGTGTAAAGCAAAAGGAAGGGGAATCTTGTGTCTACCATGCCCATTCCGCAAAGATTTTAGATTCATCTGGTCAGCTCCTGGGAGCTGTTACGCTGTTGCAGGATGTGACCAAAGCCCGTGAACTTGATCAGTTAAAAAGCGAATTCTTATCGACCACGGCTCACGAGTTGCGTACCCCTTTGACCGTGATCCAGGGTTTTGTCGAACTATTGAAAGGCGGTGCGGACACACCGATTGCCGAAAAGGAAGAATTTATCGAAATTATTTTACAACGCTGTAATGATCTGGAAAACCTAATCGACGACCTGCATGATGTCAGCAGAATTGAAAGTGGTCAGGTATTGAAGCTCAATGTTGAAAATTTTGATCTGGTTAGCCTGGTCGAAAATGCAGCGGACCAATACCAAAGCAGTTCGAAAAAACAATCCTGTCAGCTTTTTGTTGAGCACCGACCCCTCATGGTTAGTGCTGACCGAGGAAAAATTCAAAGAGTGTTAGACAATTTACTGAGCAATGCTAGCAAATTTTCTCCTCCTAAAAGTCTGATTAAAGTCGTCTGCGAGGAACAAAACGGAATGGCTTGGGTAAGAATCAAAGATCAGGGAAGCGGTATATCACCTGAAAAACAGACGATGATTTTTGATAAATTCTACCGAGTTGACGGATCTAATACTGCTCCGCAGGGGCTTGGCTTGGGGTTATACATCGTAAACAACATCATTTCGCAACACGGTGGATTTGTTGAACTAGAAAGTCATGTTGGCCAGGGCTCTACCTTTGGTTTCGGTGTTCCTCTGTCAGAGTGCTAAAAGAGTGTCACCCCTGCTTGAATTATTAGTTAACACTAAAAAAACCACTCACAGCCTAGGGCCATAAGTGGTTGTTTTGACTGGAGCCGCCCATCGGATTTGAACCGACGACCTACTGATTACGAATCAGTTGCTCTACCAGCTGAGCTAGGGCGGCTTAGTAAACTGTTTTGGGCGAGGCTAAGATAACCGACCCGCTCAAGATTGCTGCATTTTCTACCTGAACGGCCAGGTCCTGTCAACCTGGAAACGATTGGAAATGATTGGCGTGTTCAATTGAGAATGCCGACGGCATGCCTCCTTACTCGACATAAATATCGACTCTGACATAGTTCTGGGCATCATCATAGCGCCACTCCCCATAAGTGACCTCTTCGCCCTGCTGCCAATCCTGCTCGTAAAGCCTGATATCCAGTTGGTTCGGTTGCGAACCGGGCAAGGCATTGTAGCTGATCTCCAGCGAGTTGCTCCCCGACTCCAGCCAGACACCAGAGGTATAACTGTCACTGACTCCCGGTTCGCCGCTGAAAACCATGAGTTCGTCGCCGTTGACACGTATTTCTCCCTGATAGTTGAGAGCCCCGATGAAAATCATCACCTGTTGACGGCTCTCACCCTTGGTGGGGATGGAGACATACGCGGGGGATTGTATCCCGCTTATCCTCGGAGCCTCTTCGTTGGCAATCGGGCTCTGGTAGGTGATCGATGGGTCAGCCGCGACCGGCAGAGGGCCTCCCACCTTCACGGTGACAATCTTCTCAACAGTGAAGTTGACAGAGGCTATTTTCTGGTCGACAGAGTCATTTTGGTAAATACCGAGACTGTAGTTCCCCGGCATTTCCGGAGCGGTGAAACGAAATTCTCCAAACATCGCCCCTTCGAGATAGGAATAATCCAAGGCAATGGTCAAAACCGAGGGGCCATTCTGAACGGCGAGATCGGCCGGAACCATCGCCAGCAAAGCTCCCGTAGAAAGCCCGGCTGGAGCCTCGAAACGAACCGTGAAGCTCTCTTCAGGCGCCAAGTTGTCGTTGGCCAAAAAGAGGCCAGCCTTGCTCGGCTGCTGCACTGTTCTGACGGGAGTGCTCTGTTGATTGGGCTCTCCAAGGCTCAGATTTTGCGGGGCGGGCTGGGGCAGCGAGGGAGAGACTTCGGTAAAGATCGCCAGCCCCTGCAGCAGAAATGAGCCGAACATCACAACAACCAGCAGGAGAACCGCAAGATAACCGGCGCCACCGGCAGCCAGCCACTTGGCCTTCTCGGACCGCGTCACCGGGTAACTGATGCTCCCGCGAATCCGGCGCAGGTCGAGGTAAAGCTCATGGTAGAAAATCAGGACAAAAGGGACCACCAGCAGCCCAAGCAGCGGGCCGACCAGGGGGATTGAGGAGATCGCGCTGCCAAATAGCGCAATCAACAGAATCCGCCCGCAGACCGGCAGTTCCTGGCCCCGCACATAGGCACGGCTTTTGAGCAGAGCCTCCATCCCCCGCACATCCTCGCCGGCGAAAATAAACTGTGCAAAGACAAACCAGGTCATAAACAACAACCCCGGCAGCAACAGCAGCAGATAGCCACCCCCCACGATAAATCCAACCAGCAGCATGACCCAGAGGAATCCGGCAAAGTTCTGAATCCCGTAAGCGACAGACTGACGCACGCCGAGATCCTCATCCACCAGCGCGTAAGTCATGGCCGCCCCGAAGATGGCAAAGACGACAACCGTTATCAAGGCACCGACCAGCATCACCGGCACAACAAACAGCAAGCTGTCACCAAACGCGCCCGGCAAGACAGTTAGGCCCCAGCCGAAGAGCATGTAACCGACTGCGAGCAAGGCAAAGCCCGACAGGTTGATGCCGAGCAGAGTCATGATCCGCCGTTTAAAGACCGTCCAGCTCGCCTCAAACAGATCGCCGATTTTGGCCAGCTTCAATGACTCGGGAGTTGATTCAGGGGGCGGGACAAGTGAGCCGGTCTGAGAGTCTGATTGCCGGGAAGGGGCCTGAGTGGACAACTGAGCCAGCAGACGGTCACCATGGAGTGTGAAGGTCTGCCCACATGCATGACAGGTGACCTTGACCTGCCGTGACGGAACCTTGGCGGCAGGCAGCTCACGACAGTTGCCGCAGTGGGGGCAGCAGATTTCAACAACAGCATCAGGATGCTGCGAAACAGGCTTCGATGGCGCGGCAACCGCAGGCTCCACCTCCACGGGCTGACCTGTATTGGCCGGAGGGACAGAACCCTCCCTGCCATCGAAAGAGTCGGTCTTTCCGGCTTCGCCCTCTGCCTCCTGTCGAGCAGGAGTTGAATCGAGGGAGAATTGCTTGCGGCATTTCGGGCAGTTCACCCTGGTCACACCAGCCGGAATCCGCTCTGCGGGGAGCTCTTTGCTGAAACCGCAGTGTGGACAGGACAGTCTTTTCATTGGACATGACTCCGTATCAATACTTGAGCCGAACAAAACGTGAAGACTCGGAGGCCTGCAGAGCATCCTGCAGGGTGACAATCCCCTGGGCCTCGAGCAGCGGAAGGAGTTTCAACAGCACCTCAGCCGTGACCAGGGCGTCGCCAAAAGCGGTGTGCCGACCAACAATGCGCACATTAAAACGTGCGGCCACTTCGTCCAGGGAGTGTCCCTCCTGGTTAGGGTGGACCAGGGAAGAGAGCAGCAGGGTGTCGAGCACCGGGTTGTCGAAACTCATCCCGACGGCCTGCTCCTTGAGCTGCAGAAAGCGCATGTCAAAGGCTGCATTGTGGGCCACCAGGACCGCACCGCGGACAAAATCGTGAAACCTGGGGAGCACCTGATCGATGGTCGGCTGACTCTCAAGCAATTCCGGACGAATACCATGGACCTGCACCGAGGAGAGAGGAACATGGCGGCACGGGTTGACCAGCTGATCGATCACTTCATTCGGTTGCAGACGCCCGTTGACGATACGCACGGCCCCGATCTGAAGAATCTCGTCCCCTTCCGAAGGATTGAGCCCGGTGGTTTCGGTATCAAAAGCCACAAAAGTCAGCTTGTTCAACGGAAGATCGGCAAGCTCTTGATCGAAAGTCTGATGGAACAGATCGAACTCATAGGAGACCGGTCGCGGCGGAATCGGCGACAGGAGCTCGCTCCCCTTTTCGGTCAGTCCCCTCGGGAGGGTCAGAACCATATTCGAGCAGCGACCCTCCACATTTTCGGCGGCTGCGCCCCCGCCGTTCCTCGCCAGTACCGACCTGGGGCTCTCCATTTTGCCCGAGCCGTCCATAAACAGGGGGGATTCCTGCCAGTTGTCAACCGCTACGCAGGGGATTTGCCGAGGGGACCAGGAGATGACGAGCTGCGAATAGTCTGAGGCCTCATCCCTGAGGGAGAGAACCAGTCGCTCGATTCTGAATTCAGCCTTCAACAGGCCAGCCAGATGATTGATGGCCTGGACCAGGCTGTAGCTGTCGATCTTCAGCCAGCAACCCTGCCCAGAGTAGGTCTCCACCTCCAGCCCAAAGCGCTCGCGCAGGTTGCGGGCCAGAATGGCGAGCAGGGTTTCGGCCAGAACATTTTCGCTGCTGCCGAAGCCCTGGCGGTGCTGGGAGTAGAATTCCCTGGCCATGGCCAGATGATTCTGCAGCTCACCGGCAACGTCCTGTATCGCCCGCCGGTGCTGGTCGCAGGCCTCGCCACCGGTTCCCGGCAGATCGCAAATGGCACTGAGCCCTCCTTGAATCCTTCCCATGGACAACTGGACCGCGTCGATCAGTTCCTGCAGCTGCCGGTCGCGCTCGTTGCCTGCATCAATTTCAGCGGTGATATCCTCAAGGGAAAGGACAAAACCGGTCAACGGCTCGCCTTCCTGATCGGAATCGGTGATCGCCGCCATATTGACCCGCAAAAATCGCTGCCCACAGAGCTTGGTCAACAGACCAAAAGCCGGTTTAAGCTGACCGTGGGCGTGAGCCTGATTCATCACCTCCAGCATATGGACGATCGGTGCGCGATCGAGAACACTGAAGACCGAGCGTCCCAGTCCGACCCTGCCCCCGAAGCGCAGTTCGCTCGACGATTCTCCCCCATCACCTTCCAGCATCTGCTGCGCCTCGCGGTTGTAGAGCAGAATGGTGCCGTCGGCATTGCAGACCAGCACTCCGTAGGGGAGCTGCGACATCAGGGCCGCCAGCCGGTTGCGCTCGACGTGGAGGTTGAGATTCGCCTGTTCGATCTTGCTATCAACTTCGGCCTGCAGCCTCTGATAGGCGTCAGCCGACTCGTTGATGACTTCCGCCAGAATCCGCAGCTCAAGGGCTCCCTGAACGGAGATGCGGTGGTCGGGGTTGGCAGCAGTAATCAGGCGGGTCTGCTCGGCCATGCGCAGGACAGGAATGATGTAATAACGAAAAATCAGGCTCACCAGACTGCAGATGATAACCATCAGCAACAGCGAGCCGAGGAACGGAAAGGGCAGGAGTTTTTCGAACAACGCCCCGACAGTCTGCTGTTCGGCAGAAGTCAGGCTCAGATACGACGCGGCAAAGCTGCCAAAGATCACCGCAAAAATGGCCAGGATGATGCCGAACAGAAAAATCCAGTATTTCAAGACCGGGGGAAGGTTATCGCCAAAACGTTTCTGCACAAGGGGACTCCATTCTGCTTCAAACAGATCATACTTGCGCCATCATAAATGAACCGAGCAGACAGATCCAACTCTAGAGGGGACCCTTAGTCGGCGATGGACCTCAACAGCGCATCGAGCCGTTCAACTTCCCTCCAGTTTACAACATCCCCCTCGGAAGCTAAACGGTCGCTCCTCCAGCAGGGTTGATCCAGTATCTGCTGAGCGCCGGAAACAAAGCTTTCGGCGCTTGAGTAAAGTAAGCCGTTTTCGCCATTTCTGACCACTTCGGCATTGCCGGGAATATCGCGCGCGAGGATCGGTACCCCCAGGGCGTCGGCTTCGACAAGGGCATTGGGCAGACCTTCATGGAACGAGTTATTGAGCACCAGATTGGCACTGCCGATAGCGGAAGCCATCGCATCATGGGGAATCACCCCAAGATAACTCGCCCAGCACCGCCCCTCGATCTCCCGCAGAAATCGGTGAGCGTAGTCACCGGCAAGCAACGGTCCACAGCAGGCCAGATGAAAATCGTCACGGCATAAGGCCAGTTGATCGCCTAGCTCGAGAAGTTCGACAACCCCCTTGACCGGGCGCACACTGGCCGGGCAGAGCAGCAGAGCTCGGTCGTCGTCCAGTCCGAGTTGCCGGCGCACAGGATACGGTGCATTGCCTAGGCTGACTCCCGGCGGGAGATATTCAATTTTGTGGCCCAGCTCCGGCCGGCGGCATTTCAAAACCTCTATCAGTTTGCGATTTTGTAGCAGAATAAATTTGGCGGACACAAAAACCTGATTGATAACAGCCTCTTGCGTTGGATCATCAAGTCCCTGATTGACGTCGGTCCCAGTCAGCAGCACCAAGACAGGGACCGGCTTTAGACCAGACTCGAGCCAGGGCCGCCCAGAGCGAAAAGCGTGCAACAGCAGAACCGCATCGGGGTCAAATTGCTGCCGAACCCTCTGAAGCGGCGCGCCAGAATCGATTGCAACACCAACAACGGCAAGCCGATGGCCACAGGATTCAAGGCCATCAGCCAGGCGCATTGCCGTGACCCAGTTGCCGGTCTCCCGGTTCTGTTCCGGCACCACAATCAACAGGCGCATGGCAGTTCCCGATAAGAGCACAGCCGGATACCGCGCGCCTCGACGACCTGGCGAACTTCTCTGGAGGTCAAGGCCTCCAGCTCGACCTGCCGCTGCTCCCCCTCGAAGGGACGACCGCTCGGCGTGGGGTGCCCTGGATGGGTCATCAACTCCCAAAAACCCTGGTCGAGACGGGTTAGCAAGGAGCTCAACCTGGCGGTGTCCAAAGTGTGCAGCAGCGGCAGTCCCCAGAGGCCGTCCGGGGTCCTGAGGCCGGCAGCCCGAAACACACCATGGGCAGAACTGCCGAGACGCCGAAACAGCCTAAGATCTTCCCGTAACTCCTCGGAGATCTCGACTTCAGCAGGATCGGCCGGACGCGAGGAGCGCAGCGCGGTGATGCCGTTTGCCCTGGCCAGATCGATGACCAAAGCGATCAACCTCGAATAGATGTGACAGTGCTGGTGACCATCGATATGGGTCGGTTCGAGACCGGTGGCCACGACCTTATCGATCTGGGCTTGCAGTTCGCGTCGAATGGCCGGCAGGTCACAATCTCCATGAAGCAGCGCCTGTCGCATCAACTGCTTACCGGGGAACCTGCCGCAAGGACCGGTCAGCCCGCCAATCGACCCGGTCAGGGGGAGACCATCGGACAGGTTGAGGTGGATGCCGACCGGCAGTCCATCGCTGTGAGCCTGCTCGACCGCCCCGGCAAACGAAGGGCCGTTGGCGATCAAGGTCGCACTGGTTACGATGCCGCGACCAAAGGCTGCAAAGATCCCCCGGTCGCGTTCAGCGCTGAGGCCAAGGTCATCGGCATTGACAATCAGTGCGATCATCTCTCACGCTCTCAAAAAGGTTGGCGGCACATAATGATATTTTGCCCTGTCAAAGGAGAATCCGCAAACAATCCCAGTCTTCCTGTCAATTTTCTTGGTGAAACGTCCCGCTCACGTTAACATCCCCGGCCATGAACCAGCAATCGGCAGAATCGAGAATTCACTACGGATGGATCATTGTCGGGGTGGGGACCTTGACCATTGCCGCCTGCCTGGGCCTGGCGCGTTTCGCCTTCGGCATGCTGCTGCCGTCGATGCGCGAAGCTCTGGCCATGAGCTACGACCAGATGGGGTTTCTCGGCACCGCCAACTTCACAGGCTACCTGCTTGCAGTCGCCATTGCCCCGCTGCTGCTGCGCCGAATGACACCACGCCAGCTGATTGCCGGTGGACTGTTGTTGATCGCCGTCTGTATGTTCGCCATCAGCCGCGCCCTCAGCTATTCACAGGTGCTGATCCTCTACAGCCTGGTCGGGATCGGCAGCGGCATCGCCAACATCCCCCTGATGGTACTGGTCTCCTTCTGGTTTCGCAGAGAACGGCGCGGCCGGGCAGCTGGGCTGATGGTGGTCGGCAGCGGCTTCGCCATTATACTCTCCGGCTTTCTGGTCCCCTGGCTGAACAACCGGTTCGCCAGCGACGGATGGCGAGTCAGCTGGCTGGTTCTAGCGACCATGGTCCTGCTGGTCGGACTGATCGCCGCCGCCCTGATCCGTAACGACCCGGCCGACAAAGGGCTACAGCCGGTCGGCAAACCAGGCATCGACTACGACCCGGGCGAGACCAAGGGGGCCTTCAGTCCGCTGCAGGTCCTCACCCACCTGGGCGGGCTCTATTTTATCTTTGGCGCCACCTACGTCATCTACGGCACCTTCATCGTCACGACCATGATCGAAGAGTATGCCTTCGCCGAAGCGAGTGCCGGTCTGTTCTGGTCTTGGGTCGGCCTGTTCAGCCTGGCTTCCGGAATCCTGTTTGGAGCCCTCTCCGACCGCATCGGCCGCAGGGGGGGGTTGATGGCGGTCTACACGGTGCAAACCCTGGCCTACCTGCTGGCCGGATCGAAACTGGGGACAACGGCAATCTTCGCTTCGGTGGTCCTCTATGGGGTTGCCATGTTTGCGGCACCAGCCATCATGGCGGCAGCGGTCGGCGACTACCTCGGCAAGGCCCGGGCGGCTGCCGCCTTCTCCTTCATCACCTTCTGCTTCGCCATCGGCCAGACTGTCGGCCCATCCCTCGCCGGAGTGGTCGCCGAGCGAATCGGTTCGTTCACTCCAAGCTACCTTGCCTCATCGGCCTTGACCGCGCTGGCCGTTGTCTGGGCCAGCCGCCTGCCGGAACCGGCACGTTCCCATGGCGAGCAGTGACGTGAACTGATTAAACCCTGTTTTAGTCCTTGTCAAAAAGGCTCGGATTTGACAGGATGGCCGGGGTTCGCGGGGCAGATCCATCTCGTGAGGACCGACCGTTCAGGAGACACCGGCATGCCGCGTTCGAAAGAAGCCGCCCAGGCCAATCTGGCCAGTCTGTTTCGAATCTTCACCGTCCCGGAAGCCCCGGACTCGACCCTCGGGGAGATCGACCAGGCAATTTCTGACAATCTTGCCGGATTCCTGCAGGAGCACATCGTCGCCCGTGAGCGCGACCTGGTCGAAATCGAGAAAGATTTCGCCGACGCCAGCATTCCAGACGAACCGACCTTCGTTTCCGACTATACCGACTTTCTCAAAGAAAAGCTGGTCGCCCAATCGGTGCATACCGCGGCACCAAGCTTCATCGGCCACATGACCTCGGCCATCCCCTACTTCATGCTACCGCTGGCCCGGGTGATGATCGCCCTCAACCAGAACCTGGTCAAGGTCGAGACGTCCAAAGCCTTCACACCCCTGGAGCGCCAGGTTCTGGCCATGCTCCATCGCCTGGTCTACACCGAAGGTGATGATTTCTATCGACAATGGATCCACGACAGTGAACACGCCCTCGGTGCCTTTTGCTCCGGCGGAACAGTTGCCAACGTCACGGCCCTGTGGGTGGCCCGTAACCGGCTGTGCGGACCGAGCGGCAGTTTTCGCGGCATTGCCCGTGAGGGTCTAGCCAAGGCCCTGAAACACCTTGACTGCGAAGGGTTAGCGATCCTTGCCTCGCGACGCGCCCATTATTCCCTGGGCAAGGCCGCCGACCTGCTCGGCGTCGGTCGCGACAACCTGATTGCCGTTGAGACCGACCGCTACAATCGCCTCGACCTGGTGCAGCTTCGCCGGCACCACCAGCGCTTGCAGGATCGCGGCATTAAGCCGCTGGCCCTGATCGGCATCGCCGGCACCACCGAGACCGGCAATATCGATCCCCTTGGACAACTGGCCGATTTTGCCGAAGAGGCCGGCTGTCACTTTCATGTCGATGCCGCCTGGGGCGGGCCAACCCTGTTCTCGGCCAAGCACCGCCAGCTGTTGAGCGGCATCGAGCGCGCCGATTCGGTGACCATGGATGCCCACAAGCAGCTTTACGTGCCGATGGGCGCCGGAATGGTGGTCTTCAAAGACCCGACGGCGGTCAAAGCCATCGAACATCATGCCGCTTACATCATCCGTCGCGGATCAAAAGATTTGGGCAGCCACACCCTGGAAGGGTCGCGACCGGGGATGGCGATGCTGGTTCATGCCGGGCTGTCGATTATCGGCCGAAAGGGATATGAACTGCTGATGGACCTGGGAATCGAACGGGCCAAGACCTTTGCCGCCAAGGTCGCCACCCATCCCGATTTTGAGCTGGTGACCGAACCGGAACTGAACATTCTGACCTACCGCTACAACCCGGCTTGGTTGCAGAAGGCTCTGACTGGAACGCCGGGAAAGACCGGCAGCGACATCAACCGGCTGCTCGACCTGATCACCAAGGAGATTCAGAAGAGACAACGGGCCAGTGGCCGGTCGTTCGTCTCGCGAACTCGCTTGATCCCACCCCACGGCGGAAGCGAACAGATCACGGTCTTTCGCGTCATCCTCGCCAACCCCCTGACAACCGAGGCAATACTCGACGCGGTGCTTGACGAACAGAGTTCGCTGGCCGCGGATGAACACTTGCAGCCGCTCTGGGCCGAGCTTCGGGATCTGGTTTCTGAAGGGATTTCTGCGGCGTCGTAGCAGGGGAGTCGATCCGGAACAGGGGGGACAAGGGGGACAGCCCAGTGAAAAACCGGAACAGTCCCAGACCATTCAACCAAGAAGTTGGTTCATGATCGCCAAAGCCGCCCGCTTGCCATCGGCAGCGGCAGTAACCGCCAGATCGGCACCGCGATAGCAGTCGCCCCCGGCAAAAACCTTGGGGTTTGAACTGCGTCCACTGGCCGCATCGATCAGCACCTCGCCCCACCTGCCGAGCTCGACCCCGGCATCACGCAGCCCGGGGAAACCCTCCATATCGAAGCCAAGGGCCATGATCACCACATCACAGGGAACGCAGAATTCCGTACCAACAACCTCTTCGACCCGCTGCCGACCGGAATCGTCCGGCTCACCGAGCTGGGTACGAACAACATCGACACCAGACACCTCGCCTGAATCGTTGATGACCACCCGCTGCGGTGCGGAGAGGAACTGAAATGCGACCCCCTCCTCAACGGCGTTAAGGTATTCCTTGCGGCTGCCCGGCATGTTGCGATCGTTGCGCCGATAGAGGCAGGTGACCGTCTCCGCCCCTTCGCGCACCGCAGTGCGCACACAGTCCATGGCCGTGTCACCGCCGCCGACCACCACCACCCGCTTGCCGAGCACTCCGAATCTCTCCATCCAGGCCCGGTCGGCGATACGACGCTGAACATTGGTCAGAAACTCCATGGCCAGAAACACGTGCTCGTTGTCTTCGTTGGCGACCCCGGCCCGTTTGCCGTTGGTGGCCCCCAATCCGAGAAAAACCGCATCATAATCGGCCAGCAGGTCGTCGAAAATCCGATCATGGCCGATCTCGGCGTGCAGGTGCAACCGCAGTCCCGCCTGCTCAAGAAGAGCGAAGCGGCGCTCGACGATCTGCTTGCTGAGTTTGAAACCGTGGATGCCATAGGCAAGCAGCCCCCCCGGCACATCGGCCCGCTCGAACATCTCGACCTGTATCCCGGCCCGCAGCAGGAAATGGGCGCAACTCATCCCGGCCGGCCCGGAACCGACCACCGCAACTTTTTTATCGGTCGTGATCCCGGGGAACGGCAGAACATAGCCGGCGGCAAATCCAAGATCGGTAATCGAGGCCTCGATGGCACCGATGCTGATCGCCCCGTAACCGTCATCAAGGGTGCAGGCCCCTTCGCAGAGGTGATTGTGCGGACAGATCCGCCCGAGAATCTCCGGAAAAGGAGAGCTCTCGTTGCTGAGCAGGAAGGCTTTCTCCAGATCCTTCTCGGCGATGGCCTCCAGCCACTGCGGGATAAAATTGTTGAGCGGACAGCCGATGGAGGTGCAGAACGGGTCGCCGCACTGGACACAACGTGCGGCCTGACTGGCCACCTTGCGGTTGGTGAAGAAGCGGTAGATCTCCTCGAAGGTTCTGATCCGCTGGCTGACATCTTCCTTGTCCGGCTCTTCCCGGTGGGTTTCGGTAAACGTTTGCATGGGTTGACCTCTTTTTAGCAGTAATTCAGAATTCCGGAGTCTTCGGGGACCATATTATTTCCGTTGTCGTTGTCGTAATCGGAAAATCGTGTTGACGCAGAAGAACTGACTGGACTGTTCAAGTCGATTTTGAGACCGATTACGACAACGAATTTTATATCAGCTGATCCTGGATATTGAGTTGCTCTGACGTTCTTTCATCTGGATTCCGAGCCCGCCGGTTAATTCCCCTCTTTCGGGTTGAGCGGCGACCGCATGTCCTTGGGGGTGACCATCCAGAAATAGGCCAACTCCTCGCGGAAATTGTCGAGGATAAATCGGGCCTTCGGGCTTTGAGTACGATCGACAAAACTGTTGAGAATGGTCTTCAGGTACATCTTCCCCTCGTTGTCATCATCGACATCGATACGACGAGCCTCGACCAGCTCTCCGTTGAGTTTGTCGATAAACGATTTGTGACGATCGTAAATGAACGCCGCTCCACCGGTCATACCGGCGCCGAAATTGATACCGGTCTCGCCGAGAATCACGACCGTGCCGCCAGTCATGTACTCACAGGCATGATCCCCAACCCCCTCGACGCAGGCCAGGGCGCCTGAGTTGCGCACTGCGAAGCGCTCGCCGGCCACCCCAGAGGCGAACAGTTTGCCTCCGGTCGCGCCATAAAGGCAGGTGTTGCCGATAGCCGCGCTCCCCTCGTGGTAGATGCGGGGAGTGACAATGATCCGCCCGGCATTCATCCCCTTACCCACGTAGTCGTTGGCGACACCATTGAGGAAGAGACTCACCCCATGCACCAGGAAGGCGCCAAAGGATTGGCCAGCCACTCCGCTCAACTTGAGGGTAATCGCCTCCTTGGGCAGACCGGAATCGCCGTATCGCTTGGCGATCTCACCGCTGATCAGTGCCCCCACCGAACGGTTGAGGTTACTGATCTTACGCTCGATCACAACCTCTTGTTCAGAGTCCTCAATGGCCGGCATGACTTCTTCGAGCATCTGCCGCTCGTAACTGTTGCGATCGAAGGGGTCGTTGCTGCGACTCAGCAGATTCGGCCCCTCGACCCGATGCAGGACCGCACTGAAATCAAAAAAACGCGCCAACGGCTCATCGACCAGTTTGAGCAGATCGACCCGACCGATGACCTGATCGAGACTGCGGAAACCGAGCTCAGCAAGAATTTCACGCACGTCTTCGGCAACATTGCGCAGGTAGCTGACCACTTTTTCGACAGTCCCCACATAGTGAGCGCGCAGGTTTTCGTCCTGAGTCGCCACCCCGACCGTGCAGCGATTGAGATGACAGACACGTAGCAACTTGCAGCCGAGCATCACCAACAGAGTGGTACCGAAACCGAAATACTCGGCACCGAGCATCGCCGCCTTGACCACGTCGCGGCCGGTCTTCAGGCCGCCGTCGGTCTGCAACTGCACCAGATCGCGCAGATTGTTCCCTTTGAGGCTCTAATTGGCTTCGGCCAGACCGAGTTCCCAGGGGTTGCCTGCATATTTGATCGAGCTCTGCGGGGCGGCACCGGTCCCCCCTTCAGAGCCGGAGATGATGATCCGGTCGGCGTAGGCCTTAGCCACCCCGGCGGCGATGGTTCCGACCCCGGCGCTGGAGACCAGCTTGACCGAGATACGGGCCTCAGGGTTGACCTGCTTGAGATCGAAGATCAGCTGGGCGAGATCCTCGATGGAGTAGATATCGTGGTGAGGCGGCGGCGAAATCAGGGTGATTCCGGGGATAGTGTGCCGCAACGTGGCGATCAGGGCGGTCACCTTCTGGCCCGGCAGCTGCCCTCCCTCGCCCGGCTTGGCCCCCTGGGCGACCTTGATCTGGATCTCCTCGGCACTACGCAGGTAGGCCGGGGTCACCCCGAACCGGCCCGAGGCGACCTGTTTGATCTTGCTGTTACGAATCGACTTCAACCGCTGCGGGTCTTCGCCCCCTTCGCCACTGTTCGAAGCGCCGCCGAGAAGATACATCGCTTCGGCCAACGCCTCATGAGCTTCCGGCGAAATGGAGCCGAGGGACATGGCCGCCGAATCGAAACGGCGGGTAATGGCTTCAACCGGCTCGACCTGTTCGAGAGAGATCGACGACTGCGGGCTGTTCCAGTCCAAGAAGTCCCGCACAAACTTGAGACCACGCCCTTCAATCAGCGTGCGAAAAGCGAGATAATCGTTACGGGTGAGGGTCTCGGCGAACTGGTGAATCGTGACGATCACCTTGGAACTGAAGTCGTGATATTCCCCCCCCGGGTTGTCACGGCTGCCGCTGCCAATCGTCAGAGGGTAGACCGGCTGCATGTGGCTGGTGCGATAGACCCGGTGGTGATTGGCCTGCAGACGCGCCTCGATCTCCTCATAACCGAGGCCGGGCAACAAGCAGCTGGCGGCCGGAAAACAGCTGGCGACAACCTCCCGGGACAGGCCGAGCACATCGAACAGCGCCGCGTTGCGGTAACTCGACAGGGTGCTGATCCCCATCTTCGACATCACCTTGAGAACCCCCTTGGTCAAGGCCTCGTAAAGATTCTTGAGCGACAGGCGGCTCTCGCGTGGTGACATCCCGTTGCGCTGGCACATCTCCAGACCGCTGGCATAGAGCAGCCAGGGGTAGATGGCCAGGGCGCCGAAGCCGATCAGAACACAGGTCTGATGAGGATTGATGACTTCACCACTCACCGCGATCAAACCGACCTGGTGACGCAGGCCAGCATCAAGCAGGCGCTGGTTGAGGTGACCGACCACCATCGCCATCGGCATGACCAGGGTTGCCTCATCGGCAACGCGGTCGTCGAGAATCACCAGGCGGACCCCCTCGTCACGCACTGCCCTCACCACCTGTTCACCCAGTTCGGTCAGCGACTGGCGCAGGTCGACGGTGAAACCTGTCGTGAAGAAGCGGTGCCGGTAGGCGGGATCGAAGCGGGCATGGTCGGGGTCGCCAAAGGTCAGCAGTGCCGCGAAGATCTCGTGGGACAAAATCGGTGAAACATTCTTGAGCCTTCGCCCCCGCTCCGGGCTTTCGATCAGCGGATTGCCGATACCGCCGATGCCAATGGTCGCCGACATCACCACCTTCTCCCGATAGGGATCGATGGGGGGGTTGGTGACCTGGGCGAACTTCTGACGGAAGAAGTCAGCGAAATCGCGCTGCACCGTGGAGAAGGCGGCCGGCGGCGTATCGTCCCCCATCGAGCCGGCCGGTTCTCTCCCCTCACGCAGCATCGGCTTGATCACGTATTCTGCGGTCTCGTGGCTGAGGTTATAGTAGCGCTGAAGACGGTGGAGATCGTCGGCCCGGTAGTCGTCGAGAGCCTCGAACTGATGTTCGATAAATTCCATCAAATAAAAGGTGCGTCCGGTCAACCAGTCGCTGTAGGTCTGGGACTCCATCAGGTAGCGGTCAATATCGGCCGAGGTAAAGATTTCGCCGGTGGTGAGATCGGCGGCGATCATCTCACCGCTCTGCAGGCGGCCCCGTTCGCGAATCTTCTCCGGGGGGGTGCCGAGTACTCCGAACTCGCTGGTGATCAGTAGGCGCTGGTCGGTGGTGATCACATACTTGGCGGGGCGCAGACCATTGCGGTCGAGCAGGCAGCCGACGTAGCGGCCGTTGGTCAAGCTGACGGCGGCCGGTCCATCCCAGGGTTCCCAGGCCGCCGAGGTGTATTCGTAGAAAGAGCGCAGCTTGGCCGGCATATGGGCGACATTATGGCGGGCCGGGGGAATCAGCATCCGGGCCGCTTTGAAGTAGTCAACCCCGTTGACCAGAAGGAACTCGAACATGTTGTCGAGGTTGGCGCTGTCACTCCCCCCCTCCTGTAAAATCGGCAGCACTCTGGCCAGTTCATCGTCGCTGAAGACCGGGCTGTGCATGGCTGCCGCCTTGGCCAGGGCGTTGAATCGGTTGGCCTGAATCGAATTGATCTCACCGTTGTGACAGAGGCTGCGAAACGGCTGGGCCAACTGCCACTGCGGCAGGGTGTTGGTTGAAAACCTCTGGTGAAACAGGACCAGGTGGGTCGCGAACTCGACACTGTTGAGATCGGGGAACAGCTGCTGCAGGTGATTGGGCATCACCAGCCCCTTGTAGGAAAGGAGCGTGCGTGAAAAGGAGGCGACATAAAAGCCGGAGTCCCCGGCCAGGCTCTTTTCCAGCTCCTTGCGGGTCAGGTAGATCAGGGCATCAAAACGTCGGGTGGCCTGCAGTTCGGCCGGCACTACAAAAGCCTGAACGATCTTCGGCAGGCGCTCCAGGGCGTACTCACCGAGAGCGGTGGTATCGACAGGAACTTCTCGAAACAGCACCACCTCAAGATCGTTCCGCTTGCAATGTTCCCTGAACAGCTGCTGTTGCGTCTCCTCATCCTTCAGAAACAGGCTGGCCACGGCAAACTCTTCCGGCAGCGAAACTCCAGCCTCCCGGGCGACCAGCCGCATGAACTCCCTTGGCATGGCGCAAAGAATGCCGCATCCATCACCCGTCTTGCCGTCTGCGGCGATGGCACCACGGTGCATCATCCGCGACAGGGCATGGATGGAGTCTTCCAGCAGCAGATGGCTCGGTTGCCCCCGCAGATGAGCGAGGATCCCCATGCCGCAGGCGTCGTGAAATTGTTCAGAAAAATTCATAGGTTCGATCCCTGATTGTCCGGCTGGGAACTGTTCTGCCCGGAGACGAAAAGTTCTTGCAGGTTTGATTCGACACTACGCAGATGCAGGTCACGCTGCGGAAAGGGGATAGAGACCCCCGCTTCGCGAAAGCCCCGATCGATGGCCTGGCCGAGTTCGCTCCTCACCTTGAGGCGCCGACCGATATCGTTGATCCAGACCCGCAGCTCGAAGTCGATGGAACTTTCTCCGAAACCGGTAAATATCGCCGAAGATTCCGGTTCAGCGAGAGTGTCCGGGTGCTCAACGGCAACTCGGCTTAAAATCTCCAGAACCTTGTCGAGTGGGCTCCCGTAGGCAACGCCGACTGGCACCACGACCCTGGAAATATTCGAGCTGTAGGTCCAGTTGGTGACTTTCTGGGAGATCAGCTCGGAATTCGGTACGATGATCTCCGAGCGGTCGAGGGTTTCGACCACTGTTGAGCGCAGTCCGATCTTGGTAATCGTCCCCCATTGATCGTCGAGGTTGATGGTGTCTCCAACCTTCACCGGCCGTTCAAACAGCAGGATCAGACCACTGACAAAATTGTTGACGATGTTCTGCAGACCGAAGCCGATCCCAACCCCCAGCGCCCCGGCCAGAATCGCGAATTGCTGCATTTCAATCCCGGCCGTGCCAAGGGCGGTGACCAGTCCGAATAGGACCAGGGCATAGTGCATCAGCCTTTTGATCGAGTCCCGCACTCCCAGGTCGAGCCCTTTGGGAAGCAGAAACTGGCTATCGAGAGTCGCCTGCAGAATCCAGGAAGCGATAACCGTCAGGTAGAGGATGCATACAGCCAGGAAGATTGTCTCGACCGAAAGCGAAATTTCGCCGAAGCTGAATGTCATCGCCATCAAGCTCTGCCAGGCGGCCTGGATGTTCGGGAAAAAACCCCAAATGACAAGCAGACTGAGAAAAGCGTAGAGGTAGACCACCAAGCACAGCAGCCCTTTCGCCCGCCGTTCGGTCAACGCTCCCAGTTGACGTATCAATCGTCGGTCGTGAACCCAAGGAACTCTCATCAAACTGGTGATGCCGCCCTCACCGAGATGTCTGGCCATATGGGCAAAAAGCCAGACAAAAACAGTCCCCAGACTGGCATCGACCAGATTCGAAGCCAAAGCAGCAAACCCGAAAACCTGGGCCAGCAGGCCAAGGATACCGACCAGGGTGCCAAGATAAAAGGCAACAGCGAGAGGATCGAGGCGACCGTTGTTGCGCACCTGCTGACGGCGTGCTGCAGCACGGCACAACGGAGTCGCGACCAGACAGACCAGAACCAGGTACATTCGGTACAGGGGTTGCGGAAGTCCGATAGCCCGCAAGGTTTCCGAGAGAATGAACAGGCCGGCCAGAACCATGATCACGCGCCGCAACCGCGGACGATTGAGCATGGCTGTGATCAGAATTGTCGCGCACAGGGCTCCGACCACGACCTGCACCCAGTTCCAGAACACGATGGGAGTGGCCAGAACATTCACTCCCAGAGCCGTGGCAATAAACAGGCCTCCGGCCCAGGGGTGTCGTAACAGGAAAGCCCAGTTCTGGTCGATCGAACTCCCATATCGAGCGCGATAGAACAGCAGAGAACCGATGGCAAGGGCGATCGCCAGCTGTAACAGCGGCACCCAGTCAAAAGCACTCAACGCTTGCTCCGACGGTTTTTGCAAAAAATTCGTCAGATTACCCTGCAGCTCACTCCAGAGCTCCGGCCTGAACTGGGCGAAGAATTCTGGAGAATAGAGAGCGTACCCCTTGGTAAACGATGACTCGCCAGGCACGCTGTCCGGTCGTTCGACAAGGGGGGATTCGGCAGAGACCTCACCGGCAGCCACAACCATGGCCGGCATCAAGCTGCAAAACAACAGGAGGCCGATCAAGAGGATCGATGCGAAACGCTGCAGGCGCATATCCTGTGGCAGAGAGCAACTCATAACCACCTCTTGCGCTTGAAGAACAGCAGCATGCCGAGCGCACCGGCAATCATCACCAACCAGACGGCAAAATATCCCCAGCGCCAGCGCAGTTCGGGGATATATTCAAAATTCATCCCGTAGATCCCGGCAATGAAGGTCAGCGGAATGAAGATCGAGGCCATAATCGTCAGCACCTTCATGATCTCGTTCATGCGGTTACTAACCGACGACAGATAGAGATCCTGAAGACCGGAGACCATGTCACGGAAAATTTCGACCGTATCGAGAACTTGAATACAATGATCGTAGAGATCGCGCAGATAAACGCGGGTACTTTCAGCAACCAGAGGTGACTCCTCCTTGTACAGCTCGCTGACCAGGTCGCGCAAAGGCCACACCGACCTGTGCAGCATAAGCAGCTGACGCTTGTAATGGTGAATCCGGCCGAGCATCGAAGGGTCCGGTCCCTCCATCATGACCTCCTCCAGTTGAGCGAGGTGATCGCCGACTTTTTCCAGGATATGAAAGTAGCTGTCGACGATTGAATCGATCAGTGCATAGGCCAGATAATCGGGACCACGCTGGCGTATCCGCCCGTTGCTGCGCTGCAGGCGACCACGCACACCATCGAACACGTCCCCCTCTTGTTCCTGAAATGTCAGGACGTAATCGACCCCGAGAATCATGCTCACCTGCTCGGTCCTGATGCTTTGGGAGTCCTGGTCAAAAAAGAGCATTTTGAGGATGACCAGGGTGTTCTCCTGCATCTCTTCGAGTTTCGGCCGATGCTGGGTATTGAGAATATCTTCGAGGGCCAGAGGGTGTACTTCGAAGGTCTGTCCGATCGCCTCGACCACAGCCGTGTCGTGGATGCCACTCAAGTTGACCCAGCTGACCTTCCCCTCCTGTCGCGAGCCGGCAGCCTGTTCCAGCGAAATGTCGGTCTGGCAATCAAGGCTTGAGAGATCGTAGCGAATCAGGGAGATGATCGGTTGTTCGGTCTTCTGTTGACCAACATGGATAAGAGCTCCGGGCGGCAACCCGACCTGTTTCGCCTTGACTTGAAACAAGGACAAACTGATCGGCTGGCTGAGAAAATCAAGCTTTATGAATCGATGATCACTCATTGGAGACTCCTGGCCCCATCTTTGGGCTGCTACACCTAGTATATTTTACGTTTGGAAAATGTCGAACCAAGGACACTGAAGGTGTTCTCGACAATGAACAGGGCGTGGGGGTCGTTGCTGAAGACAATCTCTTCAAGGCGTTTGAGCTGAATGTTGTTGATCACCACCATCAGCACGTCTCTTTGCCGGCGCTGGTAGGTACCGACTCCGCTCAACATGGTGGCCCCGATCTTGAGGGTCTGCATCACCTGGTCGGCAATCTCCTGGGGCGATTCCGAGATGACGAGAGCCAGCTTGCGCTGGTTGAACAGCGACAGACAGTAGTCGATGGTTGCCGAAGCGATGAACATGGAGATCATCGATGCGATCACCAGGTCGTTGTCGAGAGTCAGGAAGCTGACGCTGAACAGTAGGGAGTTGAAGAGAAAGAAAAACTTGCCGAGGCCAATGTTGTACTTCTGATAGAGGATGATTGCCGCAATATCGAGACCGCCATTTGAACCGAGAGAACGCAACACCATGCCGATCCCGGCGCCGACAATCACTCCGAAAGTGACGGCAGCATACAGTTGGTTGTGAATCTCAATCTGAAAATCGAGGAGCATGAAAAATCCGGAGAGGGAGAGCATGGCCAACAGGCTGTAGCCGACAAACCGCCTCGACAGGTAGATGAGGGCCAAGATGAACATCGGGATGTTGAACAGCAGGTAGATCAGCCCGGTATTGAGAAGTCCCGTGGTGTAGTGAACAAGGGTTGCCGTGCCGAACAGTCCGCCGGGAACAAAACCCTGAGGCTCGCCGAGACATTTGTAACCGACGGCCTGCACCAGCGATCCGACAACAATCAGCGCGCAGTTCCAGGGGACCGTGTAGCTAAGGTTTTTACCGAACATCCTATTGCGTGGACCTTAAAGTCTTACAGAAACAGCAGCAGGCTCAGTGCCATAACCGCCATGCCGGCGATCACGCCGCAGATCGTCAGGTGATGTTCACCAAACTCCTCGGCGGCCGGCAGCAGTTCATCCAGAGAGATAAAAACCATGATCCCGGCCACAACCGCGAACAGAATGCCGAACAAAAGTGGCGTAAAAAACGGCATCAGCAGCAGATAGCCGACCAGGGCGCCGACCGGCTCGGAAAGCCCGGACAGAAAAGAGAGCTTGAACGCTTGGCGCCGGCTACCGGTGGCATAGTAGATCGGCACCGACACGGCAATCCCCTCAGGGATATTATGAATGGCAATGGCCAGGGCAATGGCCACCCCGAGGCTCGGTTCGGTCAGGGCTGCGGTAAAGGTCGCCAGGCCTTCCGGAAAGTTATGGATGGCAATGGCCAGGGCGGTAAACAGCCCCATGCGACGCAGTCTGGCAAAATCGTGGGCTTCATTGTCTGGCAGGTTGGCGAGCCCCCGGTCCATCTCTTCGATGGAATGGAGTTCATGGGGATTCTCATAGTTGGGGACCAGCCGATCGATCAGTGCAATCAAGGCGATCCCGCCAAAAAAGGCACCGACAGTTACCCAGGTACCAACCGGGTTGCCGAGGGTTGCGACCAGTTCGGTCCTGGCTTTGAAAAATATCTCGACAAAGGAGACATAGAGCATGACCCCCGCCGAAAAACCGAGGGACAGGGAGAGAAAACGGGTATTGGTTGTCCGGGCAAAAAAGGCCAGGGCGCTGCCGATCCCGGTGGCCAAGCCGGCAAAAAGGGTCAGTCCGAAAGCAAAGAGAACGTTTCCGGTGTCGAGCACAACAGCACCTTACTTGCACAGTAGTTTCGGGTTATCAAGCCTGACAGCACTGAAGCGAGATGCTGCTGGGGCGAACAAACAGGGGGTTATTTCTTATGCCAACCCTTGTCCCACATACAACTTTCGTAGCTGATCCGCTCCCGTCCCGGTTCGATGGCGCTGGAGGCACTGCCAGCCAACGCCTGACACTCACGGTCATCCCGGTAAAATTCAGAATGCCGCTTACTGGAGTGCTCCCAACGGAACGCACAACCACAAAGAATGAGAAGAGCCAATAGCAGAGGTATGATTTGGCGCATAAGATAAAGGCTCCCCCCATCAATGTTGAAGTGTGTCAACGGCCCCTGACCTCAAGAACTCCGCACGGTCGAGAACTTCTGCGAAACCAGACCCACCCACTGGCAAAACGCTTTTAAGACTACCACCCGCCCCGGTAATCTCAAAATTTTTTCTTGACCTTTGCCCACGACTTGCTAAGATTGCCATCGCTTAATTTCATCAACTCATTTCACTGAAAAAAAGGAGAGAAACATGAAGAAACTGATTATTGCTGTCATGCTGGTCGCCTTCGCTGTGACCGTCGCTTATGCTGCCGACGTGGTCACCTTTGAAACCAGCAAAGGGAACGTCACCTTCGACCACAAAACGCATGGCGAGAAACTCGGCTGCGAAGCCTGCCATCAGGGGACTCCCGCCAAGATTGCAATTGACAAATCAGCTGCTCACGGTGGTGCTTGCAAAGACTGCCACAAAACCAATAATGGCCCGACCAAGTGCAACGGTTGTCACGTAAAATAATCACTTTTGCATGATTTTCCGAGAAAGCCTCCCCCATCACGAGGGAGGCTTTCATTTTACGCTCAATCAAGACCCAAAAGGTCATCAATTTGCGATTTAGCTCTGATGTGTTAGAGTTGTACCGTTTTACAATTCCATTGTTGCCAGGAGATGTCATGACACTTAAAGGAACCAGAACGGAAAAAAATATTTTGACCGCCTTTGCCGGCGAAAGCCAGGCCCGTAACCGTTACACCTACTTCGCTGCTCAGGCAAAAAAGGAAGGGCTGGTGCAGATTTCCGACATTTTCACAGAGACCGCCGACCAGGAAAAAGAGCACGCCAAGCGCCTGTTCAAACTGCTGGAAGGAGGCGAAGTCGAGGTTACCGCCAGTTTCCCTGCCGGGGTGGTCGGCTGTACCGCCGACAACCTCGAGGAGGCAGCTGGCGGCGAACATCATGAGTACAGCGTCATGTATCCTGAATTTGCCACTACGGCCCGCGAAGAAGGGTTTGTCGAAATCGCTGAAATCTTCATGGCCATTGCCGTCGCCGAAAAACAGCACGAAAAACGCTATCTCGACCTGCTCGCCAACATCAAGGCCGACCGCGTGTTCAAGAGAGATCAGCCGACTGTGTGGCGCTGTCGCAACTGCGGTTACCTCCATCAAGGGCTGGTAGCAGTGGATCAATGTCCGGCCTGCGCTCACCCCCAGGCCCATTTTGAAATTCTCGGTGAAAATTACTGAGTATAGTACCCGTAACGAACGGACAAATAAATCTCAATCGCCAAGGAGAGCACGATGACCAAAGTGAACGAACTCTACAAATGTGAACTGTGCGGCAATATCGTCGAAGTCCTGCACAGCGGCCCGGGGGCCCTGGTCTGCTGCAACCAGAAGATGATGCTTCTGGCTGAAAACACTGTCGATGCCGCCAAGGAGAAGCATGTGCCGGTGATCGAGATCGGTGCTGACAGGATCACCGTCAAGGTTGGCAGCGTTGCCCACCCGATGCAGGACGAACACTATATCGAGTGGATCGAACTGATCTCCGACGGCAAGGTTTACCGCCAGAACCTGCAGCCCGGCCAAGAACCACAGGCCACCTTCCCTGTCATCGCCAACCAGGTGACGGCTCGTGAATATTGCAACCTGCACGGCCACTGGGCAGCTACCAACTAACCTGGTGACCAACATTTTCAGAACGTCCTCCCCCCCAGCGGGGGGAGGATAAGGAGGGGGCCGCCTTATGCAGCTCCCCACCTGACAAACACATTTTCAACCCGCGGCCGGAACCATAGAGACCATGAGCGATCTTCGTCACCAGTGGGACAATCGCATCCATGACTGGCCAACCATCCTCAAGGTCGCCAGCGACCTTGGTCTGTCCGGGAGTGGACATCACTTCTTCTGCCCGGGCTGCCGGCCCACCGGCGGCAAGCAACCGGAACTGGTGATTCACGATGGCAACTTCGAATGTTTCCGTTGCGGCGCCAAGGGGGATGTGGTCGGCCTGGTCAAACTGGCCCGACATTGCGACACGGAAACTGCCATTGCCTGGCTGGAACAGGAGACCGGCGAGCAGCTCGAAGGCGACCCTTTGCCCCCTCCCTGACCGTCAAATCGGATTGAAAAGGCACTAATCTCTTGCCCAGACTCGAGTTCTGGAAGGGGCCTTCCGTCACGGAAGTTCGCGGCTAAAGCCACTCCTGCAAACCTGTAACCCTCTCATGGAAACGGCCCGCCCCGAAAAGGGGGCAGGCCGCAAGCTCCGTCATTCACCAGCTGCTTTTGTCAATACGGTCTGTCAGGTAAATTCCAGCAGCTCGATCTCAAAATGAAGGGTTTTGCCAGCCAGAGGGTGGTTGCCATCAAGGGTCGCCATGGTTTCGGTCAGCTCGGACACCATCACCTCAATATCGCTGCCATCTTCGAGGGTCACCTGAAGGTAGCCTCCGACCTGCAACCGTTCGTCATCCGGAATCAGCTTACGCTCGACTTCGGCAACCATCCGCTGGTCATGGTGGCCATACCCCTGCTCCGGAGCAACGTCAACCGAGCGGGTTTCACCCGGCTGCATGCCGAGCAGGGCCAGGTCGAATCCCTCGATCACCTAATCGGCACCGACCTCGAACTCTAGAGGATCTCGCCCTTCGGAGCTGTCGAAGATGGTGCCGTCCTCGAAGGTTCCGACATAATTGACCCGAACATTATCACCCTTCTGAACCGCTATGACTTTACCTTCGGCCATCAGTTCCCTCCCGCTTCGACCGAAACCAGCTCGACATCGAAAATCAAGGTCGAGTTCGGACCGATGTCTTGGCCAGCTCCACGCTCTCCGTAGGCCAGTTCAGCAGGGATAAACAACTGGTACTTGGCACCCGGCTTCATCAGTTGCAGGGCTTCGGTCCAGCCGGGAATGACGCCTGCGACCGGAAAGGTCGCCGGCTGGCCACGATCATAGGAGCTGTCGAACTGGCTGCCGTCGATCAGCGTCCCGCGGTAGTGTACCGTAACCATGTCGGTGCTCTTCGGGTTATCGCCTTCGCCCGGCTCGACAACCTTGTACTGCAGGCCACTGGCGGTCGTCTGGACACCTTCTTTTTTGGCATTCTCGGCCAGGAAGTCAGCCCCTTGCTTCTGGTTGGTTTCGGCCATCTCCTTCATTTTGGTCTCGGCTTTGGCCTGCATCTCTTTCTGATAAGACTCGACCTCGACCATCATCTGATCTTCAGTCATCCTCAGTTCTTTTTGATCCTGGATATCCTTAAGGCCGGCAGCCAGCAGGTCAGGATCGATATCCATCCCCTGGTTGGCAAAATCACGACCGATGTTGACGCCGATTGTATAGCTGATGCGGCTTTTCGGGGTGTCAAGTTTGACTTCGGAACTTTTGACAGATTTCGTCTCTTCAGCGGTACAGCCGACGGCCATGCCGAACAGCAGCGCCGCGACCAGAACGATACTCAGGTGTTTGTTTGACATGCATTAATCCTTTCAGAGGGTAAGATTGTGAAGGGGCAACCATACTCCCGCCCTTGGCGGCTGTCAATGACTTGGCGGAAACCATCATGAAAATCGACACATGGCAGTATTAACCGTACTTGCGGGACAAACAACCGGCCAAGCTGAGGCTGACCAGAGCGACCGCCAACAAGCAAATGATCATGCCGTTCCACCCCCAGTCACGATAGGCATAACCGGGCAGGAACGAACCGACCGCACCACCGCCATAGTAGAAAGAGACATACAGGCCATTCACCATTCCCTTGTGGTCGGAAGCCAGGCGATTGACCAGCCCGGTGGCCGAGGCGTGGGCCAGAAACATGGCCGTGCAGAACAGAAAGCTCGCACCAAGGAAAACCGGGACTGAGGCGATGCCAAGCATCAGCAGGGCCACCCCGTAGAGCAGCAATGCTATAACCATGATCTTTTCAGCCCCACCGAAGCGCTGCTGGAGCTTCACTGCATTGAGGGAAGCGACAAGCCCCATCAGGTAACCCGAATAGGCCAGGCCGATACGTAGCTCATCGGCTTCCGCACTTAGCTCGGCAAGGCGAAACGGCAGAAAATTCATGATCGCAGCAAACACCAGAAACATGCAGAACACCATCAGGTAGATCTGAAGAAAGCGTCGGTCGGCCAGAATTTCGCCCAGCAAGCCGAGCCGCGGCTTGACCAGCTGCAGTTCATGCTGCGGTACCAGGCGCAGCAGCGCCAGCCATGCCAGCAGCAGGCTGATACCGAGCAGACCGAAGCTGACCCGCCAGTCGAACAGGCTGGCAATAACCCCCGACATTGCCCGCCCGGCGAAACCTCCGACAATGGTCGCACCGATATACCAGGCCATCGCCCGCTGCACATCCCCTTCAGTGGAATTTTGCGATGTGTAGGTCATCAGGGCAGTCAACAGCGCAGGGATCACCAAGCCCTGAAGCAAACGCAGAGCGAGCAGGGCCTTGAAATCGGCAGCCAGGCAGATGGCCAGAGAGGAGAGCCCAAGGATCAGCATGGCGACCTGCAGCACCCGCCGCGACGGTACCGTCTCCAAGAGATAGCCGTAGAACAGGGGCGCCAAGCTCAAAGGGATAAAGACAATGGTGGTCAGCAAAGCCGCTGTTTCGCGACTGACGGCAAACTCCAGGGCCAGCACCGGCAGCAGTGGCTGCGGAGCATAGAGTACCGAAAGGGTGAGGATGGTACTGACAAGGATCAGCGGCATAGCTTCATCTCCGCCATGATTGCGCAGCGCCGGACGTTGTCGAACACGGCACTGATCTTTCGCAACTGCTGTGGTTACAGTCAGCCAGAGAGTCCCGACAAAACGGCCAACCGTCAAACAATCCTATTTCTCAAAAACTTGCTACACTATAGCAGGGGCACAAGAGAGGTGACCATGCATCAAATCAGGGTTCCGCAGATTCGTATCCGACAGGTCAACCATCAGCCGCTCAATTCATCGGGACGTTACGTCCTCTACTGGATGATCGCTGCCCGGCGCACCGGCTGGAACTTCGCCCTGCAACGAGCCGTGGAGCAGTCACTGGAGCTCAACAGGCCGCTGGTGATTCTTGAAACCCTGAGCTGCGACTACCCCTATGCCAGCGATCGCCTGCACCGCTTTATCCTCGACGGCATGGCCGATAACTGCAAAGCACTGACCGGCAAACCGGTCCGCTACTACCCTTTTATAAGTCGTGGCAAAGAGGATGACCGCGGCTTGCTTGCTGCTTTCGCCAAGTCATCCTGCCTGGTGGTGACTGACGATGCTCCGGCATTCATCACCCCAAAGCTGATTGAGGCCGCCGCAAAAATCTTGTCTGTGCCCGTCGAAGCAGTCGATGGCAACGGGCTGCTCCCCATGCGGCTTGCTGAAAAGGTCTACCCGACGGCTTATGCCTTCCGGCGTTTCCTGCAAAAGCACCTTCCTCTTTTCCTGTGCACTCCACCACGTCCTGATCCTCTGGCCGGAGCCGAACTCCTCGCTCCACCCACCCTTGATCCTCACATCATTGAACGCTGGCCGGAAGCCGATTGCGCAACACTCAACGCACCCTCAACTCTTGCCAGACTCCCGATCGATCACAACGTGCAGACCATCTCGCTCACCGGCGGCGCAGACGCAGCGCACTGCCGGATGGGCGATTTCATCCGCAACAAGCTGGTTCGTTATGCCGCCCTGCGCAACCATCCCGATCAAGAGGCCACCAGCGGGCTCTCTCCCTACCTGCACTTCGGCCATATCAGCACTCATATCATTTTTACCGCCATCTCTGACTGGGAGGGCTGGACACCGGACAGGCTCGGCCATAAGAGTGCTGGCCAGCGGGCTGGATGGTGGGGGATGTCGGAGAACGCCGAAGCCTTTCTCGACCAGCTGGTCACCTGGCGCGAACTCGGCTTTAACCGGTGCGTATTCGAAGCGCATGACGCCGGATATCAGTCGTTACCGGAATGGGCACGCAACACCCTGCAAAGCCACACGATCGATCCGCGCCCTTACCTCTACAGTCTGCCCCAGTTTGCCTCTGGTCAGACTCACGACCCTCTATGGAATGCCGCCCAGAACCAGCTCAGAACCGAGGGGATGATCCACAACTACCTGCGCATGCTGTGGGGGAAGAAGATTCTCGAATGGTCACCAACCCCGCAGGCGGCACTGCAGACCATGGTCGAACTCAACGACCGCTATGCTCTCGATGGCCGCGACCCGAACTCTTACAGCGGTATTTTGTGGTGTCTGGGTCGCTACGACCGTCCCTGGGGACCGGCCCGACCCATTTTCGGCAGCGTACGCTACATGAGCTCCGAGAACACCAGGCGCAAGCTCAGGCTAACTAACTACCTGCAACGGTATGAGTGAACCGCTGACCGTGTGACGGTCGGCCGTGGAGATCAACCTTCAAGTCGATTCAGAAAATCGAGCAGAACCTGATTGAAATGCCCTGGATTTTCGAGATTGGCCATGTGGCCGGCCCCGGCGATTACCTCAAGAGTGGCCTGCGGCAGACCAGCGGCAAGCAGCCGCGCATGTTCCATGGGAACCGCCAGGTCCTGTTCGGCACCGACCACCAGCGCTGGCAGATCGAATTCAGGCAGACGCTCCAGGTAGTCGATACGGTCGCGCATAGCACGCAAGCCGGCAGACAGGCCGGGAGAAGGGCTGTTTGCCATCCAGTCTTGAACTCTCTCCACCAGTTCGGGCTGCTCGGAAGACGTTTGCGGTGCGAACAGAACCTGGGAAAAGTTGTTGCCGACAAGCTGCGGATTACCCCCATCCACTTCAGCGGCCAGGGCCGTGCGCTTGTCACGGCCCGCGGCATCGTCGGCCGAGGCCCGGGTGACCAGAAACATGGCGGCCCGGCAGCGCGACCGGTGACGATCGAGGAGGTTGAGAAGGACGTATCCCCCCATCGACATTCCTCCCCAAACGGCACAGTCGATACCAAGCTGATCGAGCAGGTCCACCAGGAAATCAGCATAGGCCGACATGGTGGCTGCCGAAGCCAACGACGGCGACTGACCGAACCCGGGCAGGTCAGGGCAGATCACCCGATAGCCAGCAGTACTCAAAGCGGTAACTTGCGGCTGCCACATCTGGCGATTGAGGGGAAATCCGTGAATCAGCACAACCGGCAACCCGGTTCCGCAGTCGTCATAAGCGAGCATCGTCATCTCCTTGGTGAATGCATTGTTGCTATCAATACCCCTTCCCCCTTGATGGGGGAAGGTTGGAATCGGGGTGACATAACCACTTTGAGCGAGTTCCGTGTTTTGCAACGACGCTTTCAGATCACACCCCCAGCTGGGTCAGCCTGTTGAGCATATCCCGCGCCGGCCCCACCGGCCTCGGCGCACCTAACAGATGCTGCTCAAGAGCCATCCGCGCCTCCTTGAACTGTCGACGTTTGTAATAGATCTGGGCCATCTCCCACCAGGCCATGTAGCGATTTGGGTTGGTGCTGAGCATCAGGTGCGTCTCGGAAAGGACGCTTTCGTCGACCAGGGTTTTCGGGCGCCGGTGTTTGAGCAGCCAAGACCTGTCGACGCTCGCTTCGCGAACGAAGATCATCGAGGCTTCGGCATTGAACACCAGATGCCACTGCGGGTCGGCAACCAGGCGATCGAGCAGCGGGTACTTCTGGCCGGTGTCGATCGTCAGAGAGCGGGTTACGATGGTATTGACCCGGAACTGATCGAGAACCACCGACCAGTCGGGTTTGCCGGCCATCACGTTCCACCCGAGACGGAACATCTCGGCAGAGTTCTGGCGGCCATCCCAGAACACCTGGTACTCCGGGTAGAGACGCCAGGCCAGGTATCCCCCCCAATCGTAGGTATTGTACAGGTTGGGCGCCAGCTTGTGCTCCACAAGGAAATCGGTGGCCTCGATCGGGTAGTGCCAACTGCGCAACCCGGTATTGAAAGGGCCGTAGACCTGATAGAGCGGCTGGTAGACGGTCCAGAATCCATAAACCGCCAGGGCGACTAAAGCCACCCTGGCTGCCAGTTGCAATCCTGCGCCCATGAAACGACTCAGCCAGGCGCCGATCATGTCGAGGTAGCGCGGCAGGACAATAATGGCGGCAAAGTAGAAGAAAGGGATATGCCTGACCAGACTCAGTCCCATCACAGCCAACCCGCCAAGCAACAGCAGATCGGAACCACGCAGTTTCTTGAAGGTCAGCAGCAGAATCAGCGCGGTGACCGCCAGCAGGTAATAAAAGATCGGGTCCTGGGCAAAGCTGGTCGGAGTCCAGTCCATATTGAATAACTGGGTTATCGGCCCAGTGCGTTCACCGGAACTGTCGACAGTTGCACCCAGCCCGGGAGCACCACGCAGGGTACGGAGCCAGTACATTGCATAAGGAGTCAGCTGAGCTCCGATGATCAGTAGCGCCCCGCCTCCTACAAATCGTCGCCAATCATCGATGCAAAACTTGCGCTGCCGAACCAGGTTGTCGAGCAGATTGCCCGCCAGGTAGGCGAGGAACAGTGGGAGGATCAGCACCGAACCCGCATGAAGATTGGCCCAGATCAGTGCCACCGGAAACAACAGGAAGATCATCCTGCCCGGACGTTGTCGGTAGCTTTCCAGTATCAGCAGAGTGAGACCGGTCATCAGAAACGACCAGACCTGGGGCCGCTCCAGCCAACCGCCACTGGTCAGCAGACTCAAAGGAACGACCAGAATCATGGCCAGCAGTGACGAACCACGCAAACGCGCCGTGACCAGCATCAGGCCGATGCCGGCGGTGATGGTCAACCCCTTCCAGAGACTCAGCCCGGCATATCCGCCGACCAAGTAGACCAGATAGAGAAGAATATCGTGCAGCCAGCAATGCTCGACCCGCGGAGCATCAGCCGCCAGAGTAAAGAGGTCGTTGCGGATCACTTCGCCGGTTTCGACCATGTACCGGCCGGACTGTAGTTGCCAGAACACATCGAAAGAGTGGACCACCGAAACCGCAACCGCTGCAATAGCGACCACTCCGGCGGCCAGCAGGAGGAACTGAACACGGTTCATTGTTCTGATCATCAATCGTTCCCTTACACTGACTCTTATTATTGTCGACAGAGAAGCCGAGCCAGGGGTCTGTCTAAACAAATCCTACCCGGACGACATCGTCGGGTCGCCAGTCCCAAGCTGCATGATACATCCAATCCTGATCTGTTTGTAAAGTGTTGCTGTAATCCGGAGCTATTGTTTCGGGCTCAAAAAAATCGGGCCGCACAAGGCGGCCCTAGCAAACGTTGAGGGAGTCGTAATGCAGGGCAAACCACGAGCAGAATGCCATCGGAGCAGTCACCGGGCGGAGATCCGGTACCGATGGAGTCATCGGGCATGCCACAGGATTGAAAGCTGTCCTTAACCGAGGTCTTACAGCCGCCCCGGGTCGCTTAGGCCTCAGTCAACGCGCTTGCGCAAAAAGGTCGGAATCTCGAACTCTTCTTCGCTGACGTTACCGCCAAAGCGCATGCTGGCGCGTGGCCGATCGCTGTTTTCCTGGCGACGGATATAGGTCGGCACATCCGGGTTGGTGCGCGTCGCGATGTCCGTAGCAAAAGGCCGGGTCTCCCCTTTGACACGTCCCCCTTTATCGAAACTGCTGCCGAACCCGGTGGCAACCACCGTCACCTGGATCTTCTCGCCCAACTCTTCGTTGATCAACAGACCGATAAAGATATTGGCATCCTCGTGCACTTTTTCGTGAACAATATTGGCGACTTCCTGGAAGTCTTCCATGGTCATGCTCGATGATCCGGTGACATTGACCAGAACCCCCTTGGCCCCCGAGATGTCGATATCCTCAAGGAGCGGGCTGCTGATCGCCTGCTGGGCGGCCTGAACGGCCCGGTTCTCACCTTCGGCCAAGCCGATCCCCATCATCGCCATGCCACGTTCACTCATAGCCGTCTTGACATCGGCAAAGTCGAGATTGATCATCCCCTTTGCAGCGATCAGATCGGAAATCCCCTGCACCGCCTGGCGGAGCACATCGTCCGCCGGCTTGAAGGCATCGAGAATCCCCATCTTTTTCCCTGCCAAGCCGCTCAGACGATCGTTGGGAATCATGATCAACGAATCGACGACCTGCTTCAGCTCTTCGGCCCCAGAGGCCGCCTTGGACATCCTCTGTTTTCCTTCGAAACCGAACGGCTTGGTGACGACAGCGACCGTGAGTGCACCGACTTCGCGTGCAACCTCGGCAATCACCGGTGCGGCTCCGGTTCCGGTCCCGCCCCCCAATCCGGCTGCAATAAAGACCATATCCGCCCCCTGCAGCAGTTCGAGCAGACGGCTGCGGTCCTCTTCGGCCGCACTTTTGCCGATCTCCGGATTGGCTCCGGCACCCAAACCTTTGGTCAGCCGGGCCCCCAGTTGCACCCGCATCGGTGCCTTATTGTTGCTCAGGGCCTGGGCATCGGTGTTGGCCACAATGAATTCAACACCTTCGATATTGGCGTCAATCATGGTGTTTACCGCATTGCTGCCTCCGCCACCAACTCCGACCACCTTGATCTTGGCAGTCTGTTCCATCTTTTCATCAAATTCAAACGTCATGACTCCCTCCCAGCTCGGTTGTGACCGGCGCTTCTCCGCGAAGCCGGCCTGTTGGAATATGGGTTTCCTTTTCAGGTTTTTCAGAAAAATTCTCCAAACCACTCTTTCATACGCCGCACCACCCGATCGAACAGATTTTCTTCACCAATACTGAAGTTGCGCGACTGCAGATTGCGGCTGCCATACTTGACCAGGCCGACCCCGGTGGCATAGATGGGCGAGTTGACCACATCGCTCAGGCCGCCGATGTCAAGGGGCATGCCGCGCCTTACCGGCAGGTCGAAAATCTGCTCGGCCAGCTCAGGCATCCCCGGCAGGATGGCCGACCCACCGGTAATCACCACCCCGGAGGCGATCAGGTCCTCGTAGCCGCTCTTGATGATCTCTCGGTTGACCAGGGTGAAGATCTCCTCGACACGCGGTTCGAGGATTTCGGCCAGCAATTGCCGCGATAGGACACGCGGCTCACGACCACCCACCGACGGCACCTCGATGGTTTCATCTTTGCTGACCATGGATGTCAGGCAGCAACCCGACGCCTGCTTGATCTTCTCCGCCTCGGCCGCCGGGGTGCGCAAGCCGACTGCGATGTCGTTGGTCAGGTGGTTGCCGCCAAGAGACAGAACCGAAGTGTGCTTGATCGCTCCGTCGATGAATATCGCGATGTCGGTGGTTCCACCGCCAATATCGATCAGCGCAACGCCCAACTCTTTCTCGTCGGCGGTCAGCACCGCTTCGGCCGATGCCAGCTGTTCGAGGACGATATCGCCGACATCGACCCCCGCCTTGTTGCAGCTTTTGATGATATTCTGAGCACTGGCGACGGCACCGGTGACGATATGCACCCGCGCTTCGAGACGGACGCCGCTCATGCCGAGGGGTTCCTTGATCCCGTCCTGGTCGTCGATAATGAACTCCTGGGGAAGGATATGGATCACCTCCCGGTCCATGGGGATGGCGATCGCCTTGGCGGCATCGATGACCCGTCGAACATCGTCATTGGTAACTTCGCGATTTTTGATGGCGATCACCCCCTGGGAATTGAGCCCCCTGATATGACCGCCGGCAATCCCGGTAAAGACCGCCTTGATCTCGCATCCGGCCATCAGTTCGGCTTCCTGGATCGCCTTGCGAATGGCACTGACTGTCCCCTCGATGTTGATCACCACGCCCTTGCGCAGCCCCCGCGAGGGGCTGGTGCCAATCCCGACGATGTCCAACCCCTCGTCGGTCATTGTCCCGACGATGGCACAGATTTTGGTCGTCCCGATATCGAGTCCGACAATCAGATTCTCCCGTTTCATGCTCATGTCACTCTCCCCTTCGAGATAATCAGTGCTTGTACAACCTAGGACGGTTCCGCCGACCGCCTGCTCTCCACCTTGACGATGACCCGGTCCGCGACGTTCAGATCGATATAGGACAGAGACGCCAGCCGAGGTTCGAGTTCGGGATAAATCCGCTCCAGGCGATCCAGTTTGTCAGCAAAACCGCCCCTCCCCATATGTATCGGCACCCCCCAGTGATAGGTAAACAGGACCAACCCCTGTTGCTCGTCATAGTGGACCTGCGATACATCATCGAGATTGAACAGTTCACGCTTTTCCAAAACATTCATCAACTCCAGACCGGCTTTCAGCCATTCTTTAGCGATCCCCTTCGCTTCCAGCAGAGACTGCCTGTCGATCCCGGTCATGACCGGAAAACCGAGGTTGTCCTGGTGGTCAAGCATCTTGAAGACAACCCCCTCGGCATCGACATAATAGAGGTAGTCGAGATCGACAATGGCCCGCGGGACACGCTCCTGCACCCTGATAACGACGCTGTCCGGGAAGACCCGCTCGATCTCGGCACGGGCAATCCATGGGTTCTCCTCGATCTTTGTGCCGATCATGTGCAGATCCAGTTCGAACAGGCTATCGCCTTCTTTTATGTCCGAGGCGGCCAGGATCTCCCCTTCGTTGACTCGCTGGTTTTGTTCAACACGCACCAGTCTTACGTCAAAGTATCCTGATTCAAGCAGCAACTGAGCTGTCAGCAGCGCCCCGCAGACCAGCAGAAAACCGGAGCCGGTTGCAATCACAACCCGCAGAGAGCGCAGCAGCAGATTCCGCCAGTGAAAGGGACGTTTCTCCTTCTTGCGCCGGTTCTGCTTGACCTGTTTTGCTTTCGTCTGCTTCAGATCCTGCATGACCTCTGCTCTTTCGCGGCCCTTTATTTGCCGAGCCCGGCATCCTCCACGATTCTCAGAACCAGCTCCGCAAAACTGATCCCTGCCGCGGCGGCCGATTTGGGCAGCAAGCTGGTCTCGGTCATCCCCGGGATGGTGTTGACCTCCAGAGTAAAGAATTCGTTGTTACGCACCATGAAATCGACCCTGGCCGCCCCTCGACAGCCTAGGGCTCGGCATGCGGCCTGCGCCGCCTGCTGGATCCGACCATAAAGGTCTGCCTCGAGCGGAGCAGGCAGCAGATACTCGGTCTGCCCGGGGGTGTACTTCGACTGAAAGTCGTAGAAACCGCTCTGCGGAACAATCTGGATAACCGGAAGAGCTTCTCCGTTGAGAACAGCGACAGTCAGCTCTGCACCTTCGATATAATCCTCGACCAGAACCAGCTCGTCATGCTGCTGCGCCAACTGCAGTCCGGCAGACAGCTGCGTGGGGTCTCGAACGATACTCACCCCGATAGTCGACCCTTCCCGGGCCGGCTTGACCACCGCCGGGAAACGGTCCCAGCTCGGCATTCCACTCTCCAGATCATCCCCTTTGCGCAGTGCAACAAAATCAGGGGACGGAATTCCGTTCTGGAGCAGCAACTGTTTGGTCATCACCTTGTCCATGGCAAGGCTTGAGGCCAGAACACCACTGCCTGTATAGGGGATCTCCATGATTTCGAGCAGCCCCTGAACTGTGCCGTCTTCTCCGAAGCGGCCATGGAGGGCGATAAAGGCCAGTTCGATACCGGCCTCCAACAACTTGCCGGGGAGATCGCGTCCGGCATCTATGGCCACCGTGTCAAAGCCCTGGTCGGTCAGTGCTGCCAGCACCGCATTGCCGGTGCGCAGCGAAACCTCCCGTTCTGCAGAGAGTCCCCCCATCAGGACCCCGATACGGCGCTGCTGCAGTGCGCTGCGTTCAACAGATCCGTTCATTGTCTGGTCTCCCCTTGCTGGCCTGCGGCGAGGGCCTCAAGCAACATCTCACCGACCTGCCAGACATTGCCGGCACCGAGGGTCAGGATCATGTCACCGGGGCGGGCCTGATCGAGCAGATGGCGACAGGTCGCCTCAATACTGCCGGTGAACTCGCACGATTTGTGGCCATGCCTGGAGATCCCTTCGGCAAGATCCTGAGCAGCGACACCCGGAATCGGCTCCTCGCTTGCGGCATAGACATCCATAACGGCCAGATGGTCGGCATCATAAAAGGCCGTCACGAAATCATCGAACAGGGCACGGGTTCTGCTGTAGCGATGGGGCTGGAAAACCACCAGAAGCCGTCGATCCCAGCCGCTGCGTGCTGCCTCCAGGGTTGCCCTGATTTCTGCAGGGTGATGTCCGTAGTCATCGACCACCATAACCCCGCCCGGCTCTCCTTTGATTTGAAAGCGACGCTGTACGCCGCCGAAATCCTTGAACCCATCGGCAATTTGCGCAAAGTCCATGTCGAGTTCCATGGCGACCCCAATAGCGGCCAGGGCGTTAAGCACATTGTGCCGCCCCGGCATGCGGAAGCCGAGGCGACCCAACCTTTGACCTCGGTAGTGGACCATGAAGTCGATGCGGTTCCCTCCATACTCGATGTCGCTGGCCTGCAGATCGGCCTGACTGCTCATGCCATAGGTCAACATCCGCTTGCCGACCTCGGGGATCAATCCCTGAATGTTCGGATCATCGATACAGAGGACCGCCAGTCCGAAGAACGGAACCTTGTTGATAAAGTCGACGAAGGTGGCACGAATCTGTTCAATATCCCGTTAGTAATCGAGATGATCGGCGTCGACATTGGTAACTACTGCGATCGTTGGCGACAGTTTGAGGAAGGAGCCGTCCGATTCATCGGCCTCGGCGACCAGGAACTTTCCCTGCCCGAGCTTGGCATTGGAACCGAACAGATCGAGACGACCTCCGATCACCACAGTTGGGTCAATGCCACCGTGGGAGAGCAGGGTGGCCACCATGCTGGTGGTGGTTGTTTTGCCATGGGTGCCGGCGATGGCGATGCCGTATTTCATGCGCATCAGCTCAGCGAGCATCTCTGCCCGCGGGATCACCGGTATTTTACGGCGATGGGCTTCGAGCACTTCCGGGTTGTCGAGCCGCACCGCAGTCGATGTTACCACCACATCGACATCCGCCAGGTTTTCGGCCCGATGACCGCTGGCCACTCTTCCACCGAGTTCGACCAGATGCCGGGTAACGTCACTTTCCCGCAGATCCGAACCGGACACCTGGTAGCCAAGGTTGAGCAGGACTTCCGCGATGCCGCTCATCCCGATACCGCCGATGCCGACGAAATGAATTTTCTGGATCTTGCCGTACATGAGCCTCTTTCCTCAGTATGATTCGGCCACGACCGCCCGGCATTCGTCGAGAAGTCGCTGCGCGGCCCCGAGCTGGGCCTGAGACTTGGCCGCAGCGGCCATCTGCTGCAGGGTATTGCGTTCGCGCAGCAGTTCGCTGACAACCCCGGCCAGCTGCTCCGGCTGCAGGTTGTGCTCTTCAAACATCAGAGCCGCCCCCCGAGCGACCAGAGCCTGGGCATTGCTGCTCTGGTGATTGCCGGCGGCATGGGGATAGGGGATGAGAATTGCCGGCCGTCCACAGGCCGCCAGCTCGGCCAGCGTCGTCGCCCCTGCCCGGCAGACCACCAGCGATGCCCGTGCGTAGGCACTCCCCATATCGTCGATAAACGGCTTGACTTCGCAATCTGTCCATCCCTGTGCGGCGTAGCCATCCTGCACTTCTGCAAAATCCCGTTCTCCGCTCTGGTGGAGGATCTGTAGTCTCCCCTGCCATGATCGCAGATACGGCAGAGCAGCCAACAGGGTTCGGTTGATACTCCGGGCCCCATGGCTGCAACCAAACACCAACAGACAGGGGGGCTCCGGGGCAGTCTCCGGGCATGACTCAATCGCGCTGCGGACCGGATTGCCGGTCATGACGGTTATCCCCCCGTGAAAGGCCCGTCCTGCCTCGCTAAACGACAGGCAAATCCTTTTGGCCCAGCGTCCAAACAGGCGGTTGGCCAGCCCTGGCCAGGCGTTCTGCTCGTGAATCATGAACGGCACGCCTGTCAGTTTGGCCGCCAGCAGCACCGGCACCGAGGCGTACCCGCCGACACCGACAATCAGGTCAGGTCGAAATTCGCCGAGTATCCGGCGGGCCTGACCAAGCCCTCGCACCAGCCGTCCCAGGGCGAGGATCCTTTTCGTGAAACTGAGCCCGGCAAACCCGCTCATTTCGATGGTCTGTAACGGCCAACCGAGTTTTGGCAACAGCCGAAACTCCAGCCCGCGCTCAGTTCCCACAAAAAGGATTTCACTGTGTGGCTCCTCACGGCGCAGCTGCTCGGCAACGGCAATCGCCGGGAAGAGATGCCCTCCCGTGCCTCCCCCGGCTAGAAGAAGTTTCATCGCAATTCTCCGGGCGACTGCTTCGAAATACTGAGCAGAATACCGACGGCCGCCAGGGTCATGATCAGGCTGGTTCCCCCATAGGAGAGAAACGGCAGGGCCAACCCTTTGGTCGGCACCATCCCCATGACCACCGCCATGTTGGCGAACGCCTCGATCCCGATCAGCAGGGTCAGTCCGAAGGCCAGGTAACAACCGAAACTGTCCGGAGCCTGCAGAGCGATACGGTACCCTCTGACAATCAGCAGCAGGAACATCGAGGCGATGACCAACACCCCAAGGAAACCCAACTCTTCACCAATGACCGAAAAAATGAAATCGGTGTGGGCTTCGGGCAGGTAGAACAGCTTCTGCTTGCTCTCGCCAAGCCCTTTACCGAAAGCTCCTCCCGAACCGAAGGCGATCCAGCTCTGGATAATCTGGAACCCGGTATCGCTTGGATCGTCCCAGGGGTTGAGAAAGGCCAGGATCCGTCGGCGCCGATAATCGACATTCATCACCAGGAAATAGAGAAATGGCAGTGCCAATAGACCAATTCCGGCCAGATAACTGAGCCGGGTCCCGGCAATCAGCAACATGGTCACCGCCACCAACCCCAACGTCAGGGCACTGCCGAGATCGGGCTGGGCCAATAGCAGACCAAGCAGGACGCTGAGGATCAGAATGTAGGGGAGGAAACCGAACTTGAACGACCTCACCTTGTCCTGCTTGCGTGCCAACGAGTGTGCCATGAACACGATCAACCCCAGCTTGGCGGCTTCGGCCGGCTGAAACGAGAATCCGGCCAGACTGATCCAACGGGTGGCTCCGCCAACTCGCCTACCGACTCCCGGCACCAGCACTGCGACCAGCAGCAGGATGCAGAGAATCAGCAGCGGCCAAGCCAGCTTGCGCCAGTGTTGGTAGTTGATCCGCATCAAAAGAGTCATGCCGGCCAGCCCGAGCAGGGCATATACAGACTGTCGCTGCAGAAAATGCAGACTGTTACCGAAATCGCGGTCGGCCATGATCGAGGATGATGAGAAGACCATCACCACCCCCAGGCAGGTCAAACAGATTGCCAGCAACAGCACCGAGTTGTCAGTCCCCTGGTCAACGTTCATCGCCACCTGCCGTCACTGCTGGGAGCCTCTGAAAAGCTTCGACAAAAGCTCGGCCGCGCTCCTGGTAGTTACGGAACATATCGAAACTCGAACAACCCGGGGAAAGCAGTACAACTCCACCGGGAGGGGTTAGTCTCTCTGCTAGATTGACAGCTTCTTCCATGCTCGGAGCCCGGTGAATCTGCGTCATGTCGGCAAAGGCTGCAGCCATGCGTTCGGCAGCTTCACCGATCAAAATCAGCTGTTTGACCTTGCCAGCAACCTGCTCGGCCAGTGGCGAGAGCTCGCCTTGCTTGTCCCGGCCTCCGGCAATCAGAGTCACCGGCGCTTCGAGCCCGGCCAGACTTTTGGCCACGCTGCCGACATTGGTCCCTTTAGAGTCATCGTACCAGCGCACCCCGTTACGCTCCCCGACCAACTCCATGCGATGCGGCAAGCCCCGAAAATCTCGCGCTGCGCTCCAGGCGATCTCAGACGGGCACCCCTCAAGGAGAAGCGGGACCAGTGCTGCCATAACATTTTCCAGGTTGTGACGACCAGTCAGTTGCAGCTGATCGACCGGAAAGCGGGCTTCTTGTCCCTGCCAGCGCCAGACCAGGGCACCTCCATCCAGACCGATCCCCTGTTGAGGTACGCGGCTGGTGCTGAACCAGACGATGCAGGCGCCAATCGTATTTGCCACCTCAGCCACCTGAGGATCGTCGGCATTGAGAACCGCTGTCTCCCCGGACCCCATGTTCTCGAAGATCCGCAACTTGGCTGCCCGATAGCTCGCCATATCCGGATAGCGATCGAGATGATCGGACGTGATGTTGAGCAGCAGTCCGTAACGTGGTCGGAGACTGGTAATCGCCTCCAGCTGGAAGGAGGAGAGTTCAACGACCAACCACTCCCATTCCTGATCGATCGCCTCGACCAGCGGAGTACCAAGGTTGCCGCCCACGAAGGTCCGCTTCCCCCAGCGGCTCAACATGGCACCTATGAGAGAAGTGACCGTCGATTTGCCGTTGGTTCCGGTAATCCCGATCAGCGGAGCATGCAGTTCGCGCCAGGCAATTTCCACCTCGCCCGCAACCGGCACTCCCTTGGCCAGAGCGTCACGAATCGCCGTGATCTCAAGAGGCACTCCGGGGCTCAGCGCCAGCAGATCAGCGCTGGCAAAAAGTTGTGCATCATGGCCACCGAGGTCGAGAACCACGCCGGATTCAGCCAGGGGGCCAAGTCCCGTCAGCTCACTTGCCCGACGCTGGTCCGAGAGAATCACCTGGGCCCCTCGCGACTGAAAAAACCGAGCGAGGCCAAGCCCGGACCGTCCGGCACCAACCACAACAACCTTTTTATTGGCATAGTCTGTCATCAGCGCAACTTCAGGGTCGAAAGTCCGATCAGGGCCAGAATGATACTGATGATCCAGAATCGAACGATAATCTTCGGTTCCGGCCACCCTTTCAGTTCAAAATGATGGTGAATCGGTGCCATGCGAAAGACTCGCTTGCCATAGAGGCGAAAAGATGTCACCTGCACGATCACCGAAAGTGCCTCCATCACAAAAATCCCGCCGACGATCACCAGCACGATCTCCTGCTTGGTGATCACGGCGATGGTGCCGATAGCCCCGCCCAGCGAGAGGCTGCCGATATCCCCCATGAACACCTGGGCCGGATAGGTATTGAACCAGAGGAAGCCGAGGCCTGCTCCGACCATGGCACCACACAACACCGCAAGCTCACCGGCCCCCTGCACACTGCTGATCTGCAGATAGCTGGCCAGGTTGGCATGTCCGGCCACATAGGCGAAGACCAGGTAGGCCGCTGCGGCAATCATCACCGGACCGATCGCCAGCCCATCAAGACCGTCGGTCAGGTTGACGGCATTGCTGGCCCCGACGATCACCAGCATGGCAAAGGGGACATAAAACCAGCCGAGGTCGGGATTGACTCCTTTGAAAAACGGAAACGCCAGGGTCGTTTGAAAAGGCGGGTAGAGCGTGAGAGCCAGCCCGACCCCGAAAGCGATCACCATCTGCCAGGCCAGCTTCTGGCGCGATGACAGCCCTTTGCTGTTTTTCAACCTGACCTTGAGCAGATCATCGCTGAAGCCGATCACCCCATAACCGGCAGTGACCAGCAGGGTCAGCCAGACATAGAGGTTGTTGAGGTCGGCCCAGAGCAGGGTCGGGACCACAATCGCCGTCAGGATCAACATCCCCCCCATGGTCGGCGTCCCCTCTTTCTTGAAGTGAGACTCCGGGCCGAGACGTCGAATGCTTTGTCCGACCTGAAGCTTTGACAGCATGTCAATGAGCCAGGGGCCGAGCAGGAAGCTGATAACCAGCGCAGTGATCGCCGCATAGATGGTCCGGAAGGTAATGAACCGGAACACATAGAGTGCCGAAAACTCTGTATGCAGCGG
>PKTY01000096.1 GCA_002869725.1 Desulfuromonas sp.
CGAGGATAATGCTGGCTGCAGAAAAGTTTCCCTGTGAGCTGACCACGGAGCTGATTCTCCCCTCTTCGAAAATCAATCCCTTGACGTTGCAGTCGGTCACCACCTCGACGCCGGTCTCATGGATAAAAGCCAACAGCGCCCGCTGGACATCGTTGGCATCACCCTGCTCCGGGAAGATTCGCCCACCCCGCTCAACCCGCATCGCCACGCCGCGCTGTTCGAAAAAAGCGACCGTGTCATTCACGCCAAAAGCGTAGAGCGCGGTCAACAGTGTTCGGCCGTTGCGACCGAATGCCTCAACGAACTTGCGCGGGTCGAGTTCATCATGCGTCACGTTGCAGCGCCCCTTGCCGGTGATCAACACCTTGGCACCACACTGCCGGTTCTTCTCAAGCAGAACGACCCTGGCGCCTTGCCTGGCAGCAAATCCGGCAGCGAACATTCCGGCGGCTCCGCCGCCGATCACAATGACATCGGGTTGTTTCATGAATGCGCAGTCTCTTTCTTCGGTGTAGAGGTCCATTATCCTCGAAAACAGCAGAGATACAACGACTCTGTTGGGTCAGAGGTCAGCGGTGCCCGTCTTTGCTCGCGGCAGTTTTCGTGCAAAGAAACCCTCAAGGGGTTGGCCATGATCGGCACCTTGGGGGTTGTTCAGTATGGAACAGCCGTCGGATTTGTCCCGGGGGAGAGCCGGCGCTCCGCACTCAGGCGATGGTATGCCGGACAATCTCTCCTTCGGTGAGGTAGATGACATCCTCGGCGATGTTGGTGGCCAGGTCGGCGACCCTCTCCAGGTGACGCGAGACGGTCAGGTAGTTGAGCACGGCATCGATGGACTCGGGGTCTTCGCGGACGAAATCCTTGAACAGCCGGTAATTTTCGGAATGAATCCGGTCGACATCCTCGTCAAGTTCCAGAACCTGGCGCGCCAGTCTGATGTTGGCATTGACCAAAGAGTCGAGAGCCTTTTCCAGCATGTCGATAACTTTCGCGGACATCACGCCCAATTCCAAGGGGCTGTCAACCCGGGAAATTTCCATAACAGCCAGGGCTCGTTCCGAGATATTGACCGCCTGATCGGCGATGCGCTCCAGGTCGTTGTTGATCTTGATGATGCCGATAATGGTGCGCAGGTCGTTGGCAACCGGTTGGTGCAGGGCCAGCACCTTCAGGCACTCTTCTTCGAGGTCGACTTCCAGGCGATTGACCTGGTCGTCGCACTTGACCACCCGGCGCGCCAGGTCGGCATCTCGTTCCAGTAAGGCCTTGACGGCGTGCTGAACGTTCTCTTCGACCATGGCGGCCAAGGTCAGCAATTGCTTCTCCAGAGCCTTCACTTCATTTTGCAATGTGTAAGCCATCTCTACTCCTTATCCAAAACGACCGGTGATGTAGTCTTCGGTCTGCTTTTTTTTCGGCTTCATGAACAGGGCTTCGGTCAGGCCGAATTCCACCAAAAAGCCCTCGAACAGAAAAGCGGTGTAGTCTGAAACCCGGGCGGCCTGCTGCATGTTGTGGGTCACGATGATGATGGTGTAGTTGTTGCGCAGTTCGCCGATCAACTCCTCGACCCGCGCCGTCGACTTCGGATCGAGGGCGCTGCAGGGTTCGTCCATCAGAATCACTTCAGGATTGACGGCAATCGCCCGGGCGATGCACAGTCGCTGCATCTGGCCCCCTGACAGACCCAGAGCCGAATCGTGGAGACGGTCCTTGACTTCGTCCCACAGTGCTGCCCCTTTCAGACTGCGCTCGACTGTTTCATCGAGCAGCGTCTTGTTCTTGACCCCCGCGATGCGCAGACCGTAGATAACGTTCTCATAGATCGACTTCGGAAAAGGGTTCGATTTCTGGAACACCATACCGATACGCCGGCGCAGCTCGATGACATCGGTCGACGAGGCGTTGATGTCGGTCCCATTCAACAGAATATTCCCTTGAACCTCGATGTTGTCAATCAGGTCGTTCATACGGTTGAAACAGCGCAACAGAGTCGATTTACCGCAACCCGACGGACCGATCAGGGCCGTGACCTGCTTGCGAGGAAAGCGGAGATGGATTCCATGCAGAGCCTTGGACGAGCCGTAATAAAAATCGAGGTTTTCCACCTCGATGACCGGGTCGTTGATCTCAAGCGATGTGGCACTCATAAAAGAATATCCTTTAAGGAGGTCAGAAAGTTCCGAAAGTATAGCGCTTCTTCATGCGGTTACGCAGGTAGATGGCGATACTGCTCATGGTCAGCACGATCAAGACCAGCAGCAGGGTGGTTACAAACACCATCGGCTTGGCAGCCTCGACGTTCGGCGACTGGAAACCGATATCGAAGATGTGAAATCCCAGGTGCATGAACTTACGGTCGAGGTGCAGAAACGGAAAATTGCCATCGATGGCGAGCGAAGGCGCCAATTTGACTACGCCGGTGATCATCAACGGTGCGACTTCACCGGCGGCCCTGGCCATGGCCAGAATCAGTCCGGTCATGATCCCCGGAGATGCCATGGGGATCAGGATTTTTACCAAGGTCTGAAACTTGGTAGCGCCCAGGGCCAGGGACCCTTCACGCAGTTCCCGCGGAATGGCGCCGAGCGCCTCTTCGGTGGAGACGATCACCACCGGTACGGTGAGCAGAGCCAGGGTCAGACTGGCCCACAGGATGCCTCCGGTGCCGAAGGTCGGGGTCGGCAGGATTTCAGGGTAGAAGAGACGGTCGATACTGCTGCCGATCCCGTAGATGAAGAATCCGAGGCCGAAAATCCCGTAGACGATCGACGGAATGCCGGCCAGGTTGTTGACGGCGATACGCACCACCCGAACCAGCAGACCCTCCCGAGCATATTCGCGCAGATAGATGGCGGCAACCACCCCAAGGGGGAAACTGAACAGGCTCATGATAAAAATCAGCATGACCGTGCCGAAGATGGCGGGGAACAGACCCCCTTCGGTATTCGATTCCCTCGGTTCTCCAAGCAGAAGTTCCTTGATCTTGGCCAGATAGAACAGGCATTTTTCGACGAGGCTGAGCTGATTAGGACGGTACGCCTGGACGATGTCGGCCAGGGCGATTTCCTTCAATTGCCCATTGGCATCGACAAAGTGCGCATCGTACTGGCGCATATTGCGAACATGCTGATTCTGCTGGTCAATCAGGTGCTGGAAATCGTCCTTGAGGATCGCCTGCTTGCGCTTGAGCTCAAGAACTTTCGAGGAGTTCGAATCGCCACGATACTCGGCAGCCAACTGTTTGCGGCGCAGACGCTCTATTTCGTAACTGACTTTCGACAGCTTTTTATCGTAGATTCGATTGGCTTCGACCAACACGCTCACGTGAGCGATGGCCGCCTGCAGGCGTTCATGCGTGCTGTCTGAAGCGGGTATTCGCAATCCGTCGATTTGCAGCTTTTTGAGAAAGCCAAAGAAATTACCGTTTTCGGTGCGTTCGATCACGAAGGCATCTTGCGGGACTTCTTCTTGGGCAATATCGGTTTCGTTCACCCACTTGAAATCGAGACCGTACAGATCGCGGTTGGCAATCTTGTATTGTCGCCGGTAGCCCTCACCGATGAACACCTCTTCACGTTGAGTGACTTCGCCGAGTAGCCGATGGTCGTCCTTGAGAGTCAACAATTCCAGTTGGCTTGGCCAGAACACCCCGAGGCCGTTGACCATGATGACGATTATCAGGGTCGCGGCTATCAGCAGGGTCATCGCCAGGGCAGCGCTGGTCCCCCAGACCCAGGGCTCGCCGATGCGCCAGTATTTTTTCATCATTTAAAATCGCCCATACTTCTTGCGCAGCCGTTGACGGATCACTTCGGCCGCGGTGTTGACCACGAAGGTCATCAGGAACAGGACCACCGCCGATAAAAACAGGGTGCGGTAGAGGGTGCCCCCGTGGGGAGCTTCCGGAATTTCCACGGCAATATTGGCCGAGAGCGGCCGCATGCCGTTGAAGATACTCAGGTCCATGATCGCCGTATTGCCGGTGGCCATCAGCACGATCATGGTCTCACCGACGGCACGGCCGAAGCCGATCATGGTCCCGGCAAAGATCCCTGGGCTGGCCGATGGCAGGATGACACGCCAGACCGTCTGCCAGCGGCTCGCACCACACGCCAGAGATGCGGCTTTCAAGGCCGGCGGCACATTGCTTAGGGAATCCTCGGCAATGGTGAAAATGATCGGAATTACCGCAAAGCCCATGGCAAAGGCGATGACGATGCAGTTACGCGGATCGTAACGGGTTCCCACCTCTTCGAACAGCCACTGTTTGAGATCACCGGCAAACAGCAGGTTCTCCAAGGCCGGTCCAAGCACGGCGGCAACGGCCACACAGAGGATCAGGACCGGGATAATGGCGAGAAATTCGTAGCCGCGTTCGATGGTGCGTAACGGTTGGTTTCTTCGGAGCACTTGCCAGGCCATGATGGCGATCATCAGGCCGGCTGGAACCAGAATGATCGAGAGGAAAACCGCACCGAGCGACTGTTCGATGATCGGTGCCAACCAGAGGGCGGCCAGAAAGCCGATGATCACGGTCGGGATGGCGGCCATGACTTCAATGGCTGGTTTGATCAGCCCACGCATGCGCGGCCGACAGAACTGGCTGGTGTAAATGGCGCCGAACAGAGCCAAGGGGACAGCAAACAACATGGCATAAAACGTCCCCTTGAGGGTGCCGAAAATCAGCGGAGTCAAACTCAGCTTCGGTTCGAAGTCGTCGTTACCGGAAGAGGACTGCCAGACATAGGCCGGTTCATCATACCCTTCGTACCAGATTTTGCCGAACAGTGTTCCCCAGCTCACTTCGGGGTGCGGGTTGTCGAGCTTCCAGACGATGACCCGGAACTCCTCTGTCAACGCGATGATGCTGTCGCTTCGGGTTGTGAATGCATAGTCGACGATCGGCACATGGTTGCCGAGATCGAGCAGATGACGTTCGCTGGTCATGTGGTCGAGATGGAGGAAACCGTCGCCACCGAGACTGAGCAGCGACTTGTCGCGCAGGGAGGGGCGAAGGGCCACAACCCCGGCGTCGTGTGTGGAAAGGTCATGGATCCGTTGTAAATGCTTTTGCGCTGAGTTCTCCTCGACCCGCACCGGGAACCAGGTCGTAACCTGTCCTTTGTCATCGCCTACCGCCAGACTGTAGTCTCCGAAAACCAGGGTCAGGGCGGTTATGGCGCGACCATCGGCAAAGGCCTGAAGATCGTCGAGCTGTTCAGCTTCACCAGCTTCTGCCAGGGACCAGCGCAGCAGATGTCCATCAATGGTTCCGGCATAGAGTTCGGTCCCCTGGCTGTTCAGGACGATGGCAGCCAATGGCCGTTGCGGGTCAACGATTTCGCGAAAGGTCTCTTCCTCGCTGTCGCCGAACAGAGTCTCTGTGATGATAGTCTGGGCTATCGCCAGGGTGCCGTCCGGTTGTTGGTCAACTCGGGTTTGGCGACCTTCAGAGCTGACGCGTCCCAACGATCGGACCGGATTGCCTTCTCCCTGATACGAAAGCAGTGCGTCACGCACCACCTTGTGGCGGATGGTGCGCCGATTGTTGTTCTCCTCGTCAAAAAACGGCTGAAAAGCAACCCGCTCCAGGGTGAGGGTCCCGTCAGTCCAGAGCAGACCGAACTGCATACGACCAAAACGTTCGACCGCCAGCAGTTCGGCATCTTCAGATGGGGGAGTCGTGGAGTGCTGGTCGGTTGCCAGCCCCTGCTGGTTTTCGAAAAAGTTAAAAACCCCTTGCCGGTCGATAAAGAAGCCGGTCTCCAGGTACTCATCGACTCCGAGTCCGAGAACTTCCTGGGCCGGTTCTTTGGGGAGGAGGAATTTGGCGAAGATCTCGGCCTTTGGCGTGGAAAACAGCGGCAGAGTGGTCTCGGTGATCAGCAGCAGGATCAGGATCACGCTGGCGATGACCAGCAGACCGCCGAGGGAGATCAGCCACTTGGCAAGGTGATCAACGCGCCTGGCGCGAATGCGCGATTTTTCGTGCATGGGAAAAAGCCCTCAAAGAATGAATACTTGTCATTCTATACGGGGAGATTGTTAGTTTTGTGTTAGGCCGGGGTTAGAAAATATGAGGAAGTGACCGTTTGTCGTTGCTGGGAATTGTGATCGTGAAGGTCGAACCATCGCCTGGTCTGCTGTCGACAGATATGTGGCCGTGGTGGGCCTGAACGATATGTTTGACAATGGCCAGGCCGAGGCCGGTCCCGCCGAGGTGACGGCTGCGGGCCTTATCGACCCGGTAGAACCTCTCGAACAGGCGCGGCAGGTGCTCCTGGGCGATTCCGGTGCCCCAGTCGCGCACCCTGATCTGCAACATCTCGTCGTTGGACTCGATCACGACCAGAACTTTCTGACCTTGCGCACTGTACTTGATGGCGTTGTCGACCAGGTTGACCAACGCCTGTTCAAGGAGTCTTGGGTTGACAAACCACATCTGCTGTTCAGGGGTTTCCAACTCCAGAGAAATATCTCGTTGGTCGGCCTTGATCCGGCAAGCCTGCAGGGCTGCTTGAACAATCTCCGGAACCGAGGCCTGCTGTCGTTCGATCCCTTCCCTCTCTTCGCCCTGTTCAATGCGTGACAGGGCGAGCAGGTCATCGATAATGGCGTTGAGGCGATCAGATTGTCGAGCAATGATGGCCAAAAAACGCTGGCCATGCTCGGCATCATTGAGGGCGCCATCGATAAGAGTCTCAACCGAACCTTTGATGGCGGTAATCGGTGTTTTGAGCTCGTGAGAGACATTAGCGACGAAATCCTTGCGGATATTTTCCAAACGCTGCAGGCGGGTGATGTCGTTGAAGACCAACAATGCACCGATCTCCCGTCCCCGGGCATCGCGCAGCGGTGTGCCGTGAGCTTGCAGCGAGCGTTGCTGTCCGTCCATCATGAGAGTCACATGCTGCTCGACGGGAGTCTGGCTCGACAGGGAGCGGTCGATGAACTGCAGCAGGTCCGGTTTGCGCAGAACTTCGCGGACCCTGCGACCAGCCGCATGGGGATCGAGGTTGAGCAGACTGGAGGCGGCCTGGTTAAAGCGCAGGATGGTCTCCTGCTTGTCGATGGCCAACACGCCTTCCACCATGCAGGCCAGCACTGCCTCCTGTTCGTTGCGCTGGCGGACAATGGTGCGGATTCTTTCATCGAGTTGATCCGCCATCTGGTTCATGGCCCCGGCGAGCACGTCGAACTCCTCGCCGCGGTAGTCGGGCAAGCGGTGGGCGAAGTCTCCTTCGGCAAAACGTTCCGCACCCCGTTTCATCTCTTCGAGGGGCCGGCTCAGGCGACGCGCGACCCAGAGACTGGCCAGGGCGGCAAGCAGGGCCGTTGCCAAGGCGCTGAAAAGAATCTGAGTCAGGATGCGGTCCAGGGTCTGTTTGATGTGAAGCAGCGGCAAAGATGTGCGTAGGCAACCCAAAGCCTGTTCATTGCTCCCGACAGGGATTGCCACGTACATCATTTCCTGCTGAAGGGTATTGCTGAGCCGGGTTGCAACGCCGATCCCTCCCTGTAGGGCCGTGGCGACTTCTGGTCGATTGCGGTGATTGTCCATGCGCCGAGGGTCTTCCTCTGAATCGGCGATGACCAGGCCGTCCTGAGCGATCAGGGTCAACCGTGTTCCAGTCTCCTTGCCGAGTTGCCGGAACAGCTCTTTGATTCCGGACTGGCTGCCGGTCGGCAAGCGCTCGGTGACCTGAGTGAGGACCAGACGGGCGCGGATTTCGAGGTTATGACGAGTCTGGTCGAGGAAAAAGGTGTGGGTCGACCGGATGAAAAGCCAGCAGACCATCGCCAGGGCGATCAGTACGATGGCCAGAAACGGCGGGAAGATTTGCCAGACCATTCGCCTGTGCGGTTTAGCCATCTCCGTTCTGCTCCTGAAAACGATAGCCGACGCCGCGCACGGTTTCGACCAGGGGGCCGCAGGGGCCGAGTTTCTTGCGCAGTCCGACGATCTGGACATCGACGGCCCGGTCGGTGACCGCATAATCGTCGCCATGTACGGAATCGACGATCTGGCCGCGGGTAAAGACCCAGCCCGGACGGCTGGCCAGCAGCGCCAGGATTTTAAATTCGGTATAGGTCAGTTCGATCGGTTGCCCGGCGACGGTGACCCGGTTGCGCCCGGGATGGATAGACAGATCGCCATGCTCAATCGGCAGCAGCTTCTCCTTGTCACTGTCGTTGCGGTTCTGGCGGCGCAGCACGGCTCGCACTCTGGCCAGCAGCACCTGGTTGCTGAACGGCTTGGCAAGATAGTCGTCGGCTCCTGTCTCCAGGCCTCGGACGATGTCGGTTTCTTCGCCTTTGGCCGTCAGCATGATGATCGGGCAGGCCCGGGTGTCTGGCAACTCCCTCAGGCGCCGGCAGATCTCAAGGCCATCGACGCCCGGGAGCATCAGGTCGAGAAGGATCAGGTCGGGGCGAAAATCACGCGCCTTGCGCAAACCTTGCTCGCCGCTGCTGGCACATTCCACCTGGAACCCGTTCTGAACCAGGTTGAAATGGACCAGGGCGAGGATGTCCTCTTCGTCTTCAATAATCAGAATTCGCTCTTTACTCACGGTGACCTGCTTGACTTAAGAAAGGCTGCTAAAACGATAGTGCGAGGATAACGAGGCTTTGTTAGGGTTGTGTTAGCCTGGCTGTGCTTCTGTCACTTGAGCATGGCATAGACCGGGATGCGCAGTTCTCTGGCCTGTTCGCCGGCAACTGTGATGATGACATAGCCACTGAAGCGAACCTGGTCAGGGTTCGGTTGAAAACGGACCTGAAGCGAGGTCTGTTCTCCAGCAGCCAGAGCCTGGGTTTCGAGGCTGGCGCTGATCTCAGCGGCCGTGGTTGTCGGTTGATCGAGAACCAGGGGGCCGCTGCTCTGATTGAGCAGTTTCACGTCGAGGGTGGACTGCTGTCCTGGGGGGATCGCGCCGAAATTCAACTGGGCCGGAGTGATCTTGACCAGCTCCTTGACCACCCCCTTGAGAGTCAGCCTGGCGACGGACTGCTGCAGATCGTTGCTGTAGACTGAAATCTGCTTGCTGACCGGTCCGCGGAATTGTGTGCTGTTGAATGTCGCCTTGATTTCGCCGGATTCCCCCGGCTGAAGTTCACGGGTGGAGGCCAGGACCGCAGTGCAGCCACAGGAGCTGCGTACTCGTTTGATCGACAGTGGCTGATCCCCCCGGTTGCTGAAGACAAAGGCATGTTCAATCGACTTCCCCTGAGTCACCTGGCCAAAATCGTAGGTTTTTTCCTCAAAGACCAACGATGGTCCGGCGCAAGCGGTCGCTGCCACCAGGGCAAGCCCCAATATCAGCACGACAGTTCTGAATAGAAACATAAAGCCCCCTTTATTCGAAACAGCTAACATCCCGACCAATTCTAGCACAGCTTGGCAGTTGTCGGAAAACAGATTCAAACAGGTGAAAAAAATGACACAAAATCTGCACTTTGCTATAGAATACCGACGATTAAGTATCAGGGAGCGTGCATGCACAAACTTTCCTTGAAGCCGCTCTATTCACGCCAGGATATTGCTGCAAAAGTTGAAGATCTCGCCAGCCGGATTGATGCAGATTACCAGGGC
>PKTY01000406.1 GCA_002869725.1 Desulfuromonas sp.
CGCTGGCCAGGGCATCGTCGAGAAACTGCTCCATCGCCTTGGCTCCGACTCTGGCCAGAGTACTGGCCTTGACCAGCAACTCCTGACGCAATACTTCAGTCCGCTGCTGGACGATCATGTAGGTCGACAGCACCATGATCACCGTCAACACGCTGATCATTGCCAAAACAATCTTGATATTGATCCGATTCATCATGGTCGCTTTCCAGTATGACAGGTTCGTTTCACAGCAGCGCCTTGTCAAAATGTGCGTGTCTATCCTTCCCGAACAGGAGAGAGCAGGACAGGAGACGTGACCTCCCCGCTGTGTGGTTCACGCGGTGTCCCCCTTCTGGTCGATGACAAGCTCCGGACGGCCAAGAATCCTGGCCAGGTCGAGTATCATCAGGGTTCCATCTCCAGAGAGGGTTTTCCCGGCAAACATGTCGCGCACTCCGGCTGCGGCCCCCTCTGCCAACGGTTCAACCTGGGAGCTGCCAATTCGGGTCAACCCTTCCACGCCGCCAACAAGCAGAGCCGTGCGCAGCGCTCCGTGGGCAACCACCACCAGGCGACTGGCTTTGAGCAGCTCCTGCTGGTGGTCTGTCAACAGCGGACCGAGGTCGGTCACGGCAACGATTTCTCCCCTTAGGTTGAAGATCCCTCTTATCTGAGCCGGGGTTCGGGGAACTCTGACCAATTCTGGCGGCTTGATCACTTCCTTGCAGAGCGCTGCGGCCATTGCGTAGCGCTGCGCGTCGATGCGCACCACCAGATACTCTTCGCCGAGTTCTTTCTCTTGTTCCTCGCTGACTTCCAGGTTGCGCCAGTAATCATCGCGCATCTCCTGGAGGGTTTTCTGAATGTCATAGCCTCGCTGATGGTTCATGACCTGTTGACTCCAGTTCGCTACTTTTCATAAACCGATTCACTCAACACCGCTCCGCCGAAGGAGGAGTGGTGTAATTTAGACATGTTAAAACAGTGTTTCGGTAATGTCAAAGCAACTTGAGTTAGTCGCTTCAAAGGAAATTTGTTACAGTAATGAAGGAGAGCAGTGAGCCTGTGTTGCTCCTCATTTCAAATCATGGTGGACGATGTCAATGAAAACACCACGGGTGAGACCGCCCGAGAAGGGGATCATACTTTGGTCGGCAGATTTTTCCAGGCAGCGCAGGGTGTTTCGCAAGCTGCGCTGGGCCTGGTCCTTTTTATTCATCCGGCTGCACGCTTTGGCGAGAAGGTAATGACCCATAATAAAAGAGGCGTCTAGCCAGAGAACTTTCTGGTACTCGACCACAGCACGCTCAAGCTCCCCCTCCATGTCGAGAATCAGCCCACGCAGCAGATAGGCGTCGGCCAGCAAATCATCTTGGGCAATCGCCCTGGCGCAGAAGCGTCGTGCCTGCTGGTAATCCCCCTGGTTGGCGCGAATCAGGCCCTTACCAACTAAGCTGGCGGCGTGCTGTGGATCGAACGACAGAATCTGATCGTAAAGCCCGTCGGCTTCTCCAAATTGCTCATGATCAAAGGCATTCATTGCCGCCCGATAGAGTCCGTCAAGATCACGGCTGGGTTGTGCCCCCGGGCTGGTCGGAACGGGCAAGGGCTGGGGATCAGGTTTGAGCGACAGCGGCGCGGTTTCGGCCATTGCCGGCATCACGGGGAGAACCTTCGGTTGTTGGGTAGCCGGACCGGTGTTAACGGTGGCAACTGGCTTCTTTTTGGCTTGCACAGCCTTTCTGCTCTTAAGCTGATAGAAGAATGCTCCGTGATCATGAATCCTGGTAAAGCGCTCGGAAACATTCTGCATTGTTTCAGAATGACCCAGAAACAAGAACCCGTGCTCGGCAAGGCAGTTTGAAAACTGGTGAACGATTCGGCGAATATTGTCGAGCTGAAAATAGATCAAAACGTTCCTGCACAGCAGCAGGTCGACCTGGTCGGTGTGATTTTGCTGGTCGGGGAACCGGTCCGCCATCAGGTTGAGGTAGTCGAAATGGACCATGCCGCGCACCTGCGGCTTGACTTTGAGCAGCGCGCCATCCTTTTCGAAGTAGCGCTCCAGCAGGGATTGTTCGACCATTCGCACCGAGCGTTGATTGTAGATTCCCTCCCTGGCCTGGCGCAGGGACCGCTTGTTGACGTCGGTCGCCAGAATTTGCAGTTGCCATCCCATCAACTCCGGGAAATGCTCCAAAAGAAGTATCGCCAAAGAGTAGGGCTCTTCCCCGGTCGAGCACCCGGCAGACCAGATTCTCAACGATTGCTTGCCTCGGTTTTTCTCGATCAGCGTCGGCAAGACCCGCTTGGCAAAAGCCTCGCGATGGGTGCGATAGCGAAAAAAACAGGTCTCCCCGACCGTCAGGAAATGGAGCAGCTTGTTGAGTTCGTCAGCGTTTTGCTGGCTGTCCTGCAGGTACTGAAAGTAGTCTGCCGGATCGGGGGTCTGCAGAGCGAGCATCCGTCTTTGCAGGCCGCGTTCCAGCATCCGTTGATTGCGCTGGCTGAAATGCAGGGCGCTATGATCCAGCAGAAACGCCTTGACATTATCAAGCAACCCGGTGGGGATCTGTTCGAAACCGGGTGAGGTTGCGTTGTCCTGTATGCGTTTCAGGCAAGAGATGACCCGCTCACGCTGCAACGGTCGCAACTGAAAGTCAAAAACATCGAGCAGCTCATGTTCGAGGGAACTGTCTTCACTGACGACAATCAGGGGGATTTGGTTGAGCTTGCGGTTGGCGCGGATGCGCCGGTAAAGGGTAATCCCCCTCTCTGTGAAACGGGCAATCCCTAAAATCAGCAAATCGACCGGCTGGGCGGACAGCTCCTGGACGGCCATTCGATGCCCGGGGACACAGGCGACCCGGTGCCCCTCGGTCTCCAGCCATTGGCGGAGATCCTGGCAGAGCCCCATCTCCTCGTCGATAATCGAGATGTGCAGAGCCGAGCTCATTTTGTCGCAGTAGCGTTCTCCTGGAGTTTGGCCCAAGTATCGCGCAAGGTCACCACACGATTGAACAGCAGCGCTTGGCCACGGTTCTCCTCGCGGTCTGTACAGAAATAACCGAGGCGTTCGAACTGGAAGGCCTGGCCAGGTTGGGCGTTCGCCAGCTCCGGCTCGATCAGGCAGTTCGTCAAGCGATCCAGGGACTGTGGGTTAAGTTGCGTGCGATAATCCGTCTGCTTGTCTCCGGTGGGGTTGGCTGACAGGAACAGTCGATCATAGAGTCTGACCTCGGCGGAAACGGCATGGGCGGCAGAGACCCAGTGGATGATCCCTTTGACCTTGGGACGACCCTCCGGAAGGTTGCCACCGCCAGTCTCCGGGTCATAGGAGCAGTGCAGTTCGACCACCTCTCCACTGGCCGGGTCTTTGATCACCTTGTCACAGCGGATGATGTAGCCGTAGCGCAGCCGGACTTCACGGCCAGGTCCGAGGCGGAAGAATTTCTTCGGCGGGTCCTCCATGAAATCGTCCTGATCGATGAACAGCTCGCGACTGAAGGGGATTCTGCGATTGCCCATCCCGGGATTCTTGGGATGACTGGGGGCCACGAACTCTTCCTCGGCGTCAGCGGGGAAATTGGTGATGATCACTTTAAGGGGGCGCAGGACGCCCATGGCCCGAGGTGCCGACTGATCGAGCTCCTCGCGGACACAGTCTTCAAGGACGCTCATATCGATGATGCTGTCGCTCTTGCCGACTCCGATCCGTTCGCAGAAGGCCCGAATCGCTGCCGGGGGGAAGCCCCGGCGACGCATCCCCGAGAGGGTCGGCATGCGCGGGTCATCCCAGCCACAGACATGTCCTTCGTTGACCAGCTCAAGAAGACGGCGTTTGCTCATCACCGTGTAGTTGAGATTGAGACGGGCGAACTCGATCTGTTGCGGATGAAAAATATCGAGGGTCTGGCAGAACCAGTCATAAAGGGGGCGGTGGTCTTCAAATTCGAGAGTGCAGATCGAGTGGGTAACCCCCTCGATGGAGTCGGACTGGCCATGGGCGAAATCATACATCGGGTAGATGCACCAACGATCACCGGTTCGGTGGTGGTGGGCATGCAGGATCCGATAAAGAACCGGGTCGCGCAGGTTGAGATTGGCCGCCGACATGTCGATTTTAGCGCGCAGCACCCGGCTTCCATCGGAGAATTCGCCGGCGCGCATCCGGCGCAGCAGGTCGAGATTCTCTTCAACAGAGCGGTTGCGAAAGGGGCTTTCCACCCCCGGCTCGGTCAGTGTTCCCCGGTAAGCACGAATCTGCTCGCCGTTCAGGTCGCAGACATAGGCCTGCCCCTGCTCAACCAGGCGCTCGGCATACTGGTAGAGGGTTTCGAAGTAGCCGGAAGCATAGTACTCGTACTCGCCCCAGTCGAAGCCGAGCCAGGCCAGGTCGGTTTTAATGGCATCGATATACTCCTGCTCCTCCTTGACCGGGTTGGTATCATCGAAACGCAGGTGACAGCGACCGCCGAAATGGGCAGCCAGACCGAAATTGAGGCAGATCGATTTGGCGTGGCCGATGTGCAGGTAGCCGTTCGGCTCAGGAGGGAAGCGGGTGACCACCATGGCATGCTTGCCACTCTCCAGGTCCTGCTCAATGATGTTGCGAATGAAGTTCGGGCCGATCGAGGTCGTATTGAGGTCCATGTGTTTCAATCCTTGCGCCAGAGAAGCGGGTCAGGGCTCATTAGTGGTCATTAGCACCACGGCATAAGCTGAAATCCCCTCGCCGCGGCCGGCGTAGCCAAGCTGTTCGGTGGTGGTCGCCTTAACGTTGACGCGGGTATCATCAACCTGACAGACGTTGGCCAGATTGGCGACCATCTGCGGAAGATAGCAGGCCAGACGGGGCTGCTGGGCGACAATTGTTGTGTCAAGATTACCGATTCGATATCCCCTGTTTTTTGCCAACCTAACGACCTGTTCCAGCAGCAGCATGCTGCTGACCCCCTTGTAGCGAAGGTCACTATCAGGAAAGTTGTGGCCTATGTCACCCAGCCCAAGAGCGCCTAAAATGGCATCGCAGACCGCATGCAGCAGAACATCGGCATCGGAATGCCCGAGCAGGCCAAACGCGAAGGGGATGTCGACCCCTCCCAACACCAGTGGCCGGTCCGGAACCAGACGGTGAACATCAAAACCGTGGCCGACACGCATCATGATCGGTTCTCCAAAGATAGGCAGCGAGGTTGAACTCTGAACACAATCGTCCAGCAGATAAGGATTGCTCCCGAGACAGTTATGAATTGGCTATGTTAGCTGATTTTTCCCGAACTTTGGACAATAAAAAAGCCGGATGCGACTGGCATCCGGCAGAAACATCTAAATTGAGGGGTCGATTAATTAAGCACAAGGGTTTCGAGACGCCTGGTGACCGCCTCTTCTCCAACCCCTTCGGCCAGGGCCAGCTCCTTGACCAGCAAGCGTCGGGCAAGGTCGAGAACTTTCTTTTCGCCGTAGGAGAGTTCCTTGTCCTCTCGGATCAGATAAAGCTCACGCAAAACTTCAGCGACCTCGAGGGGGTTGCCGGTTTTGATCTTCTCGTTGTATTCGCGTTGACGCCGGCTCCAGGAAGCCATGGCCTGAGCAGCCTGCTGCTTCTCGCCAAGGACATCGTAGATGGTGGCCACCTTCTCCTTGCTGATCAGGGTGCGCAGACCGACCTGGCTGGCGTTGTGCACCGGGACCATGATGGTCATGTCGTTATCGATGATGCGCAGGATGTAGAAGTTATGCTTCTGGCCGCTGAATTCACGGGTCTCAATGGACTCGACAACACCGACGCCCTGGGCTGGGTAATAGGCACAATCCCCGACTTTAAACATCAAATTTCTCCTGGTAAAGAAGTTAACTCTACCACGGACAATTGGCCCGGTCAAGGGGGGCGGCGAGAAAACCGCCTGTTTTTGCGAGGTTTCAGCCGTTTTGACCTCTCCGATACACTGATCCGGGCCGCTTCAAGGTCAGTCACTGAGCGGTCAGCGGCGGTAGGGATGCAGGGTGATCGTCCCGATATCGACGATTTCGCCTGTCTGGACACTGCGGCACGAATTCTCTCCTTCGAGCAGACCGTACAATTCGCCTTGCGCTGGCTGCCCTCGAGTGCGAATACGTGCCGCCAGGCACCAACGCCCGGGACGATCGACATAGAGAGTAAAACGACCGTCTTCGCCAACGGCTGGCGATGTTGTTTCCGGCATGTGTTGAAAGTCCGGTTCCGCATTGGCGATGACGAAAGCTCCCGCAACAGGACGTCCACCGGCGGTGAGCAGGAGGCCGGTAAAACCGGTCTCCCCGGAGGTTCGGGTCCCTTCACGCAACAACCTGGGTTGGGCGATTCCCTGCAGCACGAAATCTGCGTGCGTGATTGAACCTCGATTTACGGTAACCGGATTATGGTCGGGAAGGGCCCAAAAATCTCCGGCACGGGGCGGACCAACATCGGCCCCACCTTTGCGCCAACGGGCGACCAGATGATAATTGCCTTCGACCAGATCGAGAAAATAACGGCCAGTGTCATCGACCATGGCTTCGAAATCTGCGGGGCCGCGCAGGTTGCTGCGAGGGTTGCGGTAGGCATAGACAAAGGCGCCAGGGACAGGTGTGGCTTGACGATTAACGACCGACCCGGCAATGCCGCTCGCCTGTTCTTCGCTCGATTGATATGGCGAAGGGGAGGTTGTCTGACAGGCTTGCAGCAGCAGACAACTGAACAAACAGAGAACAAACTCGGTCCAACGTGGCATGGCGCTCAGTTCAGTTGCGCTGGGCAATGATTCCGTCTTGAACCTGCAGCAGAAAAAGAACCTTGTCGGCTTCCCCCTCGGAATCGAAACGGGTGGCTCCTGTAACGCCGGGGAAGTTCTGTATCTCCGTCAGTCCCCGGCGGACATCCTCACGAGTTACGATGTCGGGGCTGTTAAACAGGGTGAGCAGGATCCCCGCTGCATCATATCCTTGGGCTTCAAGAATAGTCGGGTCCTGACCGTAGATCGCAAAATAGCGCTGCACAAACTCCTGAACAAAAGGGTAGTGGCTGTGGCGGAAAAAACCGTCGGCGAAAATGGCCCCTTCGATGAACTGACCCGCTGTCTGAAGAAGCTCTGGATCATTCCAGCCGTTGGTACCCAGCAGCTGCACCTGCTTGAGACCGTAGAAGACAAGCTGTGGAGCAATCAGAGCAATACGGTCAGCGTAGTCGGGAATGAACAGGGCCTGAAACGGTGGCGGTTCCTCCTCGGGTTCGGCCCCGGACTCAGTCTCTTCCTCCTCCTCATCGGTGGCTTCTTCAGGTTCTTGTTCCTCCTCGTCGGGGGCGTCTGGATCGAGCCCGAGCAACAAGCGAACCTGCCGGCGAAAGTCGGTCTGTTCCGGGGAGTAGCGTTCCGCAGCGATCAGGACACCCCCCCGTTGCTGCACGGCGGCACGAAACTCTTCGGCAAACAGCTCCCCTTGTCGGGTCGCTGGAGAGAGCATGGCAAATGTGGTCAGCTCCAGATCACCCATCGCAGCATCGAGCAGAGCCCGAACCTGAAGACGCGTGGTCAGCGAGTTGCGAAAACCATAGGGGCTTGCCGCTGCCAGCCCTTCTTTCTGAGAGAGGGTCAGCAACGGCAACCGCTGGCTGTCGGCCTCAACCATGGCAGTCTCTGCGACAGCACCTACCAGCGGACCGACTGCGGCCATGACCCGATCACTGATTGCCAGCTCCGCCAGCTGCTGTGCGGCCTGCTGAGGGTCGCCGGCCGTATCCCGGTAAATCAGGCGTACCGGGATCTCCGGCCGGAACTGTTGTTCAGCCAGCTGCATACCCCGCTGCACCAGGCTGCCAAAGGTGGCGTATTTACCGGTCAGAGGGAGGAGAACACCGATGGCGCGCTGGAACTGGTTTGGATCGTTGAGCTGCGCCTGCAAGGCGAGGGCTTCGTTACGGTAGACAAAGCCCAATGGCGCGGCCAGGGCCTTCTTGGCCCAATGCAGGGCCTGTTCCTTGTCGCCGTCGCCAAGGGCGCGCCAGCCAAGCTTGAGCATGGCCTGGAAGGCCAGGTTGGTATCGGCGTACATGAAGACCACTTCCCGCAAGCCATCATCGTCAAACCGCGTATCGAGCAGTTCGTGAATCCTGGCTTGCAGGGAGACCGGGGCGTCTGCCCCCTCGCTGAGCAGAGCCTGGTAGAGAAAGTAGAGTCCCTGCAACGGTTGGTCGGCAAGCAGGGCCGCATCGCTGAGCGACAACCAACGCTGTTGACGCTCGGCGACGGTTAGGTCAAAGGGGTCGAGGGCAATCAGCACTTGATTAGCCCTGGCGGCTTGATCAGTCTGAACCAGCATCCGTCCTTGGAGCAAGCGAGCGGCTGGCCCGCGCTGTTCGCGGGGGATCTGCTCTATGTAGTCGAGGCTGGTGACCGGTTCGCCGAGGTCGGCATGGACTCTGGCCAGCATCAACAGGGCCGGGATATGCCGGCTGGAGTCAGGCTGGCTGACCAGATAGCCACGCAACAGCCCGGCCGCCTCGTTCAGTTTTCCGGCCTGATAATGGTCGGCAGCCCGTTGCAAGGTAACCTCCGGCGGGCTGAAACCAATCGACTCCGCCCCCGAAAAGCGGACGCCGAGCAGGCAGATCAGGATCACGAGCAGCAGGCGTCGCATCAGTCAAACAGCTCCTTGACCTTGTCAAAAAATCCCTTGCCCATCGGGTGAACCTCTTCACCGGTCTCTTTGGAAAACTCTTCAAGCAGTTCTTTCTGGCGTTTGGAGAGCTTGGTTGGTGTTTCGACCCGCACCACCACCAGCTCATCGCCGCGCCCATACCCCTGCAAGACTGGAATCCCCTTGCCGGTCAGCTTAAAAATCTTGCCGTTCTGGGTTCCTGCAGGGATCTTGAGCTTAACCTTGCCTTCGAGGGTCGGAACTTCAAGTTCGCAACCGAGAGCAGCCTGAGGGAAAGAGATCGGCAACTCACAGATGATGTTATGCCCCTCCCGCTGAAAGATCGGGTGGTCTTTGACGGTGATCACCACATAGAGGTCGCCAGGGACGCCACTTTTGACTCCCGGCTCGCCCTCGCCGTTGAGTTTCAGGCGGTTGCCGGACTCAACGCCGGGAGGGATCTTGATCGACAGGGTCTTCTTGCTGCGGGTCAGTCCGCTCCCTCGGCAATCCGGACAGGGGTCGCTGATTTTCTTCCCTTCCCCCCGGCAATCAGGGCAGGGACGGGTCAGAGAGAAAAAGCCCTGCTGAAAACGCACCTGGCCGGTCCCTGAGCAGGAACGACAGGTTTCCGGGGAAGTTCCCGGGCGGGCGCCGGAGCCGCTACAGTTGTCACAACGTTGATGACGAGGGACCTGAATCTTGGTCTCCAGGCCAAAAGCGGCCTCATCAAAACTGATGGTCAGGTTGTAGCGCAGGTCGTCGCCACGGCGTCCACGGCTGCTGCGTTGGCCACCGCCGAAGATATCTCCGAAGATATCGCCAAAAATATCTTCGAAAGGGGTCCCACCGAAGCCGCCGGAGGAAAATCCGCCAAAACCTCCGCCCCCCTGTTCAAGACCAGCGTGGCCGTACTGATCGTAAAGAGCCCGTTTCTGGCCATCGGAG
>PKTY01000352.1:0-4637 GCA_002869725.1 Desulfuromonas sp.
AGGTTCTCGGCAAATAAGTAACAAGTTTAGCAATTGAAAAAAGGGCGAGACCGTTTAGGTCCCGCCCTTTTTTTATTGGTGAAAAGAGATGCTTACACAAAAAAACATGGTTGATGGTTAAAAAAACCGGTTGTGCAGTTGGTGAGTTTGCACAGGTAGAGAGATTACGCCCACTTCCTGTTGCGCATGATGCGCATCACCAAAACGCCAAGAACGCTCAGGCAAATGCCGACGAAAAACAGCAGGTAGCCGATTGAGCGGGCCTCCCCCCATCCCCACAGATCTTGTTCACCGAGGATACCGATCAGAATCAACCCACCGATAATACCGAGACCGCCGATTATGTAGATACTGATCGCTAGTCCGGCCAGAATCCAGGCCGTGTATGCGGTTTTCATGAAGAGCCCTCCCTGCAGTTTGTTGGACGCATGTTAGTCGTCGGACGGGGTGGTTGCAAGCAGAAGAGTCCAGGTGGTCAAAAATGAGACATATGGATATGCGAATGTTATGTTAACAACTTTTCACGATTGACTTTTAATTGTGTGCGTGGTAAAGAGATTTTAATCTAAAAGTGCATACTGTCGACAGTTTACAGAACTAGCTTTACTCACACTCTATTTTTAATTTTTCATTCACTATATTCAGGGCCAATTTCAGTCTCCTTGGTGAGACGGCCCGCGACAACTAACCCTTGATTCAGGAGGCTCATAGCATGAAGCGCTGTAATTCTGCCCTGCTCTTTCTCTTGGGGATTTTCGTTCTGGTTACGAGCCCTCAGGCTCTGGCTCAGGACGGTATGGCCATTGCCCCAGAGGTCTGCCTGGAGTGCCACGACGATGTGGTCAGCCCGGTCAACTATGGCAAGTCGGTTCACGGTCAAAACGCTTGTACCAGCTGCCATGTCGAAGTGACCTCCCTCGATGCACACATCAACGGCGATGTCATGCCAGGAGAGCCCAAATGTGTGCGCTGCCACAAGAAAGAGACCAGCGAGCACTACTCAAGCGTCCACAAGCTCAACGAAGTGAAGTGTGCTGATTGCCATGACGACATTCATTCACACAGTTACTGGAAGGGCGACAAGGCGAAGGTTCTGACCAAATGTACTTCCTGTCATGACGATCACGAGGACTACCTTGAGTCGGTGCACGGCAAGGCGGTCCTTGCAGGCAACAAGGATTCGGCGGCATGCAACGATTGTCACGGTTTGCATAAGATCGAGCCGCTGAGCGAAGTCGATCCACATATTAGCCGGGAGTTTCATACCCTGGTCTGCCTGAACTGTCATGCAGATAAGGAGATGATGGCGCGCAACAAAGTGTTCAATGTCGCGGTCAGCACATACATGAGCAGCTACCACGGCAAAAATTTTGAGCTCGGCTTTCCGGACAAGGTGGCCGGATGTGCTGACTGTCATACCGCTCATAACGTTCTGCCACAGAACGATCCGCAATCGAGTGTCAATGAGGCGAATCTGACCGGGACCTGTGCTCAGTGTCATCCCAAGGCGACAGACATGTTTGCCAGGTTCCATTCCCACGGCGACATGACCGACAGCAAAAATTACCCGATCATGTACTGGACCTTTGTCGGCATGACCGGACTGTTGGTCGGTACTTTTGCGGTTTTCTGGATACACACTCTGCTCTGGATGGTGCGTGGTTTTGTGGAGAACCGCCAGAAACTGGCTTCTGAGCATACCGGTAAAGAGGATCACCATATCAGCGAACCTCATAAACAGTATGTGCGTTTCAAGCCGCGTCATATTTTCCTGCACCTGACGGTTATCATCAGCTTCCTCGGACTGACCCTTACCGGACTGCCGCTGAAATTTGCGACTCAGCACTGGGCCCAGGTGATGATGGAGTTTTTCGGCGGCACCTATTATGCGGGACTAATCCACCGTGGATGTGCAGTGCTCACCTTCTACTATTTTGTCGCAGCGCTGATCCTGAGCTTTGACTTCCTCTTTATTCGCAAGGATATCAAGGGGATGTGGTTGCAGCGGTTGTTCGGGCCGGATTCCCTCTGTCCGAACCTGCGTGACGTGCGCGACGTGATCGGCATGGTGCGCTGGTTCCTGTTCATCGGACCCAAACCGACTTTTGAGCGTTGGACCTACTGGGAAAAGTTCGACTTCCTCGCGGTCTTCTGGGGTATGTTTGCCATTGGTGGATCGGGCCTGATGCTTTGGTTTCCCGAGTTCTTCGGTTACTTCCTCCCGGGGTGGGCTTTCAATGTGGCAACTATCGTCCATTCAGACGAAGCATTGCTGGCAACAGGATTTATATTTACCGTACATTTCTACAATACACACGGACGGCCTGAGAAGTTCCCGATGGACTTTGTTATTTTCAACGGACAGATCGGTAAGGCTGAAATGATAGAAGAACGTGGTGACCAGTGGCGGCGTTATGAAGAAGAAGGTGTTCTGGAAGACTATGTTTGCAAGAAGGTCAGTGGCCCGGTCTATGATTTCTGTCTGAAGACATTTGGATATCTTGCTGTGTTTACCGGGATCGCTTGTCTGCTGTTGATGTTCTTCGCTTTCATGAGTGGAGCAGGTCATTAACGACCCGATACGGAAAAGGTAAAGTGCAGGAAACGAGGGCGTCCGCAAGGGCGCCCTCGTTGTTTAAATAAAAGCGCAAAAAAAACATTAGAAAAAGCTAACTGGCTGATCTGTAAAGCTTTTGTGGGGTTTTTTGTTGCATTGAGCCGCCAACGCTGTATTATACGGCTGTTTGTCGACATTCTTGGGCTGGCCGGGTATGTCAGGGCTTTAGATCAAATTGTTGAGGTAGGCTTATGAAAAACATCTTCGATTGGTGTAAACGTCATATCGTTTTGTTTACGATACTGGCGGTAGGGTTTGTCGTGGTCTTCGGATTCATTAACATTCAGGTCTTGCACATGACCTCAGAGCCTGAATTCTGCCACCTTTGTCACCCGGCACAAGGTTTTGGCCCGTTGGCCGAAGTCGATTCCTGGGAGCACTCGGCGCATGGTGAGGCAGGGGTCTCATGCCTCGACTGTCATGGCCGTCCAGGTGTAATTGGATACGCTAAAGCCAAGCTAGGTGGCCTGCGCGACCTTTACATGCAGTTCACCATCTCCAAGGAAGAGAAGCTGGAAATTCTTTCAAACCCCGACGAAAACCTGGTTCCGTCCTGGCACTGTTTGTTCTGCCACTCCGATGAAGGAAATAAGACAGTACGCGAGACGACCACTGGCCCGATGAAAGTTGTGAGCATGCGGATGCTTGATGATGTGGTCAACCCGGGTTTCCGCCTCCGCAAGGGGGTTCCCGATATCATGGAAGAGACCCTCGTCGGTGGAACGCATTTCGACCACACTCTTCACATTGAGGAATTCGACCTCTCCTGTCGTGACTGCCACTTTGGGGTCGTACACAACCCGGCAACTAAGACAGACCGCATGAACTTCTGTCTGACCTGCCATGCCGATGCTGGTGATGGAGCGCCGCAAATGGCAGACTGCACGGTTTGCCATGAGGCGCAGGTGGCAATGAATGAAGGTCAGGGGGTCGAGGGAATAGAGCCGACCATGAGCTTAATGTATGGTGAGGCCGCCGACATGACCTGCACGGACTGTCATACCGGTGTCACGAAAGGCGTTTTCCGTTCCTCGGTTTCAACCTGCACCGATTGTCATGAAGACCTGGAGTACAAAAACGTTTTCGAAGAGTGGGCTGGCGAAACCAAGGCAAAAGTGGCCAAGCTGAGGGAAGTGCGTGTGGAGATCGAAGAGGCGCTCAAGGATGCAGATAGTGCACAGCGCAATACCGCTCAAGCCTGGAGTACCTATCAACGTGGCATTAAGAACCTGCGTTTTGTTGATCACGACGGGACCAATGGTGTCCACAACAACGAATATACTGTTGCGATCCTCGAATCAGTAGAGGCAGATTTTGAGGCGACTCTTGAATTGCTGGACAATGTCTGGTAACGCTTGAAACTTATAAAGATGCTGAACAAAAAGGGCTCCCTCTAAAGGGGAGCCCTTTTTGCTGCAAACGCCAAGGCCAAAGGAAAATTTCTGAGTTGCTAATCAGGGGAAGGTTTAACTTTATGCCAACGACCAAGGACAAAAGATCCAAGAGCCGCCACTACACCAAATGAAAAAACGCCGATCATGAGAGAAAGCCCCTTGATAGAGACCATGTCAAAGATAAAAACCTTGGCTCCGCCAAGCACTGTGATAATGATCGCGACATTTCTCAACTCCTTGTTGCGGCGGAGATAACCGAAGAGCAACAATGCAGATGCCGACAGGTTAATCATTACCGACTGTGCACCGGCAAAATACGAAGGCTTGGCCATATGTATAAGGTCTAGCATCTGATAAAGTCCGACTCGACAAGTAAAAAAACCGCTGAGCAAAGCAGAAATAAGGAGAAACCCTCCCCAGCGATCATTCTGATTCAGTTTTTCTACAAAAGAACTTGTTGTACGGAAGGGATTGGCTCTGGCCCAGGCATAGTGTGTAAAGGCAATAATTGCGATAATTCCGGAGGAGACCGCGCCGACCAGGGAGGGTTGATACAGCTCAGAAGCGCTGAGTGTGACGACCAGGGCGGTGCAGGCGGCCATCTGCAGCAGGTACGAACACAACCT
>PKTY01000352.1:4665-14193 GCA_002869725.1 Desulfuromonas sp.
CACAACCTCAACGTCGAGCAGTTATGACGCAGTGCGAGACGACCAATGATGAGTGCGAGGAGGGAGCATAACGCGTAGGCGATCAAAGAGTGGCCCATGGCCGAAGGTAGGGAGAAGAGTAGAAGCAGGCCCCCGGCAAAACTGAAAGAAACTGTTCCAAGAGCTCCACCCGCCGCGGCTTTTAACAGCCAGAAACCTAGAGCGAGCATCACAATGCCACCAAATGCACCAAGCCAACCGAACAGGTAGGGCTCAGCGAGGCCAAGCCGGGTGGCATATGTCCCTGCCAGAGCAAACCACAAAGTGCTGAGAATCGGCAGGCTGATGTCGAATTTAGAAACTTTTTCCTGTAAATAGCCCCGTACGCCCAGGAAAGCGATCATGACATAGGCAAGAAAGAGCAAGCTAATGGCAGGGAAAAAGCCGCTGATCGTGACATCGATCTGATCAGGCTGAAGCTTGCTGAGGTAGATGGCCAGCTTGAGATCCCAGATCTGGATCATAAACAGGGTTAAGACTAACAGCACCCAGCGCAACCAGGAGGCTCTCAGCAGGCTGGTCGCATAGGCACCGAAAACATTGGCGAGAATCATCACCAGAGTCAGGTAGGGGAAGTGGGGGCTTGGATAATCGATGGCAAAGGCCCCGAAACTCATCCCGAGCGTGCCACAAAAAACGGGTAACGCAACCTGGTTGGTCCGGCTCATGATTGTCGTCACAGCCCCGGTTGCGGCCAGGAGCAGGTAAGCGAGCTCGGCTGGAACAGAGGCAAAGACCCTGTGAGCTTCGACGACCACGGAGCAGATTACGATCGTTCCCCACAGGGTGAATACGGGGGCCTGCATATTTTGACGCCGATAGGCAAACCATCCATAAACGATCAGCCCGACCGCGTAGAGCATCCCCAAAAAAGAACCGAGCTCGCGATCGAACAGGCCATTCTCTACAGAGGTTCTTAAGGCAAGAGCAACGACCACAATGAAGCTGGTCGAAGCGAGTCGCGGTAATATCAGCGACCTGTCAACCCAGGAGAGAATTTCCTCGGACCCACTCGTCGCTGGCGGCCTTTTGGGGAGGGCCTGTCGACTCTTGCTCGGCAGCTTGTGACTTGAACGAAGGAGCTGAACAGACTGCTGAAGGTCGGCAACTTGTTGTTCGAGTTGCGCTACGCGCTGTTCAAGGGAGGGTGTAGGTTGGGACATAGTCACCTCCGCCAGGTAAAAGCTATTCGGGGTTGCCCTTCACAGAAAGACTGCTATAAAGATTGTGTGAGTGCAACCGTCGCGAGAGAGCATACGGAAAGCTATCCGCAATAAACAAACACCGTTTTACTATAAACCATTTGATCGCCGAAATCAATGCGTTCTCTTTTTGTCGGCAGGAAGATAGGGCGAGGCCAAACCAAAGAGACAGAAGAAAGCCCTATAGTAAGGCGCATGAATAAATAAGCCCTTTATAATCTGTTGTTTATGATTATCGCGTGATAACGAAAAAAAGACCATGAAGTTCCTTTTTCTTGATTTAACAGGTTATGTCTTTTGAGGAGGCGACGGAATAAAGTTGAAATTCAAGAGTTGGAAATGTTGACAATAATAATGTTTGCGTGATAAACAAAAACCGTGTTCTGCTAAGTAAAACATTGTGCCTATTAAGGAGGCTCCAGTGAAAAGTCATGTCTGGCGGCCGCTGTTTGTGGTCATAGCGTTGGTTCTCGGTATTCTGCTGTTCAGGGCATTCTACGTTCCAGAAGATTTCGGTGCCCACGACCGGGGCTATACGTTTGGATTCCATCGCCTGAGCAACGAACAGGAATGGCAAGCCTTTCCGGCCAAGTATCGCGACAGTGGCTACTGCAATGAGTGCCATGACGACAAGGTGGAGACTTGGGCGATCTCTGCCCACGGCATGATCCCCTGTGAAAACTGCCATGGCGCTGCGTTTGACCACCCAGAGGACCCCGAGAAACTGAAGATTGACCGTAGTCGCGACCTGTGTCTGAGATGCCATGCCCAACTGTATATGCCAAGCAGTGGGCGAAACGACATCCCGGGAATCGACGCGACACAACACAACCCAGAGGAAAGCTGCAGTGATTGCCACGATCCGCACAATCCGAGCTTGGAGGAGATGTGACCATGAAGAGACGGGACTTCCTCAAAAAAACGGCGGTGTTCGTTGCCGGAGCTTCGGTGTCAATGTCCGCACTCGACTTCATCGATCCCAAACAAATCCTTGCGTCGCAACCGGAATTGCGCTGGGCGTTTCTGGTCAATACCCACAAGTGTGTCGGTTGCGGTTTTTGCGTAAAGGCCTGCAAAACAGAAAATGACATTCCAATGGAAGCGAATGTCACCAGGACCTGGGTCGAGCGTTATGTGATTGATAAACAGGGAAAGGTCCGCATGGATACGCCGCGCGGAGCTCTCGATGGCTTTACCAGTAAATTCCTCGATCAGGGCAAATCAGGCAAAAAATTGATCCCGGATCGTGATGTTGCCCAGGCTTTTTTTGTCCCGAAGCTTTGCAACCACTGTGAGATTCCGGCTTGTGTGCAAGTCTGCCCGGTGGGGGCCACTTACGCGACAGCTGACGGCACGGTACTGGTCGACCGCAAATGGTGTATCGGCTGTGGCTACTGCATCATGGGCTGTCCGTACGGTGTGCGATTTTTCCACCCGGTTGAACATGTGGCCGACAAATGCACCTTCTGCTACCACCGTATTTCCAAGGGGGGGAACACCGCATGCGCCCAGGCCTGCCCGTTCGGGGCAAGGCAGATCGGCAACCTCAAAGACCCCAACGACCCGGTCGCTAAGGCTGTGCTGAATCAAAGGGTTGGAGTCCTGCGCGACGAGTACGGAACCAAGCCCCATGTGTTCTACTTGGGCCTGAACAAGGAGGTGCGTTAGCCATGGTTGAGCAAGTTGCCCAGATGGTTGTCCACGGTGAAGCCTGGACAGTCAAAGACCTCTTTGTGCTCCCCAACGAATACGTCTACTGGTCGATCCAAATTGTCATGTACCCTTATATGACCGGCCTGGTGGCCGGCGCATTCGTCCTCTCCTCGCTCTATCATGTGTTTGGTGTCGAGAAGCTCAAGGAGATTGCCCGGTACGCGCTGGTCTTCTCTTTTGCGCTGCTACCGGTTGCCATGATGCCGCTGCTGCTCCATCTGATGCAGCCTCTGCGGGGCATTCATGTCATGATGACACCACATTTTACCTCGGCGATTTCAGCCTTCGGCATCGTTTTCATGACATATGCCTGCATTGTTGGGGCCGAAATCTGGTTTGTCTACCGTAAATTCATCGTCGATTCGATCCATCGGCTCAGTGCCAAGCCGCAACGAAAAGGGATCGAGAGTCTGCTTCTTCCGATCTACAAAGTGATCTCCCTTGGCGCCATGGACACCTCGCGAGAGGCGATCGAGGCAGACCATAAGGCAGTCAAGTTCCTGGCAGGGGTTGGCATTCCCGTCGCCTGTTTCCTCCATGGTTATGCTGGATTCATCTTCGGCTCGGTCAAAGCCAACGCGCTGTGGATGACACCTCTGATGCCGGTGATCTTTATCTGCTCGGCGGTTGTCTCCGGGATTGCTCTCTGTATCGTGAGCTACTATATCTTCATGGAGATGCGCAAATGGGCTGCAAAGCGTGGAAAAAGCTGGCTGCTGCCGGATGCCCTGGCCCATGGAGATTCTGCCTTGCAGGTCGAGAAGCTGCGCAGCATTCAGGAGCATGAGGTCAAAATGACCTCAAAGTACCTTCTGATCTTCATGACACTGGCGATCACCCTTGAGCTGCTCGATATCATTTTTCGCGGCTATACGGCCGTTAAATCCTGGGATATCTTGCGTGATGTCATCTATGAACATGATTTTGTGAAAATCTTCATCATGCAATACGGTATTGGCAACTTCTTACCTTTCCTGCTGCTGTTGGTGCCCGGTTTGACGACCCGCCGCGCCGCTTTCGCAAGTATTCTGGTGCTGTTCGGCGTGCTGATGATGCGCTGGAACGTGGTGATCGGTGGCCAGGCATTCTCACTGACCTTTGCCGGCTTTATGCATTATCATCTGCCGATTATTCCTCACGATTTCGAGACCTTCAAAGAGGGGTTGATGGGGGCGTTGATGGTCTGTGTGACACCCTTCGTAATCTTCTATTTCCTAAACATGATATTGCCTGCCTTTATGACCGACGATGAGGCCCATTAGCAGAGCCTCACTTATACCAGTGCAAAAAGGCCGCATCCTTATAGGGTGCGGCCTTTTTGCTTGTGTTCTTTGTGAGGCTCTGTTAAATAAGCCAAGATTAATTCTTGTGGTTTAATCTTTGTGGGAGATCGGTATGGGCCAGTTTGAAATACTCAAGGACTTCGTGTTCGGGATCAGCCGCAGCCGGGTCTCGTTGATCGGTGCGATGATCGTGACGGTGACCACGCCTTTTCTGTTCGGATACATGCTGGCAGATACCGTCTGGCATATCAAAAACCCATATTTTGGTGGAGCCATCTACCTGGCCCTTGGGCCGGCTTTTCTGGGTGGCTTGGCAATGATTTTTGTCGGTGCCTTTTTTTTCCGGGGGCAACGCGAGGTTCACCTGTTCACCCTGCAGTACCTGCGCAAGTACTTTACCGAACCCGACATGTTCGGCCGTCTGCGCAAGAACGTGTTCCTGATCGTACTGCTCACTTCGGTCAATTTCGTGGTCTTCAGCATGTTTCTTTACCGCGCCTACCATTACATGGAATCGACCACATTCTGTGGCCAGTTCTGCCACACAGTAATGAACCCGGAACTGACCGCCTACCAGAATTCAGCCCACTCGAGGGTGGCTTGTGTCGAGTGCCACATCGGGGCCGGAGCCGACTGGTTCGTCAAATCGAAAATTTCCGGGGCACGCCAGTTGCTGGCTGTGGCCGCCAGTACCTACCCGCGACCGATTGAAACTCCGGTACATGGCTTGCGCCCGGCCCGTGAGACCTGTGAGCAGTGTCATCGCCCGGAACTGTTCCATGGCGACAAGCTGTCAGTGGATCGACGTTTCCTGGACGACGAGCAGAACACAGAAGTTTACGATGTGCTGTTGATGAAGGTCGGCAGCGCCGGCGATCGGGTGCAGAGCTCACATGGCATCCACTGGCATGTCGCACCACAGAACAAGATCAGCTATCGGGCCACTGATCACAGTCGTATGGTGATTCCGGAAGTGCGTCTAACCCGTGAAGATGGCAGCGAGGTGGTGTTCAAAACCGATGACGCAGACAAACAGCTGGCCACAGGTGGGACACTGGTGGAAGATCGAGAGATGGACTGCATTGACTGTCATAATCGGCCCTCACACGTCTACCTGCCTGCTGAGGAGGCGCTCGACAACAAGATCGCGGAAGGGGTGATCCCGGTCGCCCTTCCATTTATCAAGCAGCAGGCCTTAGAGGTGGTTAACGCCGAGTACACGAGCCGTGAAGAGGCGAAAGCTGAGATTGCCGACCGGCTGTCGAACTGGTACGCAAAGAACTATCCGCAGCTGCCCGACCGCGAACAACTGGTTGTCAAGGCGATTGCAGGAGTGCAGACTGCCTACACCGAAAACGTTTTTCCGGAAATGAATATCGGCTGGGGGACCTACGTCAACCATGTCGGACATGGCCCGGATTTCGAGGTCGGCTGCTTCCGCTGTCACGACGACATGCATGTCAGCTCTGACGGTCAGACTATCTCAGCCGACTGCAACACATGCCATACCCTGCTCGCTCTGGAAGAAGAGTCGCCGGAGATCCTGCAAACCTTGCGGGATGAGTAGACAGCAGTTCTCAGAGGGCCAGGCCATGGAGCCTTGCCACTCAATTTATAACGCGATAACCTCGTTGGCGAACGGTTGACAGCAGGCGAGCAGACCAAACCCAGATTGTGTAGGCGGGAGACAGTTTTCAGAGACAACCCGTTAAGGCCGGCACTTGGCGCAGACCGAGCGGAACAGGGTGGTACTCAGGTAGCGATCACCGCGATCGGGCACTAGAACCACCAACACGCCTCCAGCCATCTCGCTGGCGACCTTGCAGGCTCCAGCGACAGCGGCACCACTCGACATCCCAGCAAAAATCCCCTCCCGCGAAGCGAGCAGGCGCGACATCTCAAAAGCCTCCTCATCATCGACGCGCAGCTTGCAGCTCAATTCCCCTTCCTTGTAGATTCCAGGGACAATCGCTTCCTCCATGTTCTTGAGCCCCTGTACTTTGTGACCAAGGCGCGGTTCGATACCGACGATCTCCACCGACGGCTTGCGCTCGCGAAGATAGCGACCGACCCCCATCAGGGTTCCAGAGGTCCCCATGCCGGCTACGAAGACATCTACGGCACCTCCGGTTTGGTGATAGATCTCCGGGCCTGTGGTTCGGTAGTGAACTTCGGGGTTGGCACTGTTCTCGTACTGGTTGGGCATGAAGTAACGATCTGGGTCCTCGGCAAGAATCTTGTGGGCCAAGCGGATTGCACCATCGGTTGCCTGGTCAGCGGGGGAGAGGATCAGTTCTGCGCCATAGGCTTCAAGAACCGCGCGGCGCTCGGTACTGACGCATTCAGGCATGACCAAGCGAATTTTATAACCACGGGCCGCAGCCAGCATGGCCAGGGCGATGCCGGTGTTGCCCGACGTCGGTTCGAGGATGGTCTTGTCATGGGTGAGAAGTCCGGACTGCTCGGCATGGCGAATCATCCACCAGGCCGTGCGGTCTTTGACCGACCCCCCCGGATTGTTCCCTTCAAGTTTGGCCAGCAGGTGGACTCGCGGGTTGGGGTTGAGGTTGTTGAGTTCGACCAGCGGCGTATTGCCGATGGCAGCCGGCAGGCTGAAGTCGGTTGCCGGCATGGTTGATGAGCGAAGCTCAGATAAGGCCATGGAGTGGTCCTCCTGCGGTTGCGAGAGATTCAACCCGGCGCACGATCTGGGGGTCTTCCTCGAGGGGCGGCGGGTGGTGTGTTTTGAGACGGGCATCGATCACCAGGCTCCCCTGGCAGCCCCAGTGCTTGTTCTGGGTAAAGGAGCCGATTCCATCGATATCGCTGGCCGGGTCGGAGCGGGTGAAGGTCACCCACAGCAGGTTGGCAAGGGAACGGCTGACGAACGAACTGTCATCGACTAAAACAATCAGCGGGCAACGATTGATCGACTGGTCGATCGAGAAAAACCGGCAGAAATCGGCAAGATCGACAGCCGACTCGCCACGGACCCCCTGCCAGTGCGGGGCCCTAATGGCAAGCACGCCGGGTCTCGCCAGGCGCGGATCGTCGAACCCGGAGGGCAGGCTGAGATCGGCAGGCAGTTCTCTCGGCAGTTCACGCTGAACCGGGCCTCTGGCGGCCATGACCAGTTTCGAACCGGCGTTCAGGCTTGGCCCGGAGTAGTCGAGAGTGTCGATGGTGGTCCGGGTCATGAAGTGCAGGTCGCGTTGCCAGTCGCAGCGGCAGAGCATAAAGTCAAGAAACTCATCAACCTTGTGCACGTCGGGTTTTGGTTGGTCGCCACCGTTGGCGATCAGCAGGTACTTGGCTAACGAGAGCTGGCCCTGACCTAGCAGACCGCAGGCCTGGGCCAGCAACTCCTGGGGCGGTAGATCCTTACCATAGGGGGCGTAGCGTTCACTGCCGATGGCGAGCAACAGCGGATGAACGCCAGCAGCATCGACGGCGTGCACGGCGTTTACCCCGGGAACCAGTGAAGGGACTGCCGCAGCGGTCATCTCGTGGATCAGTGCGCCGAAGGTGGTGTCTTCCTGGGGAGGTCTGCCGAAGGTGGTGAACGGCCAGATCGCTTGTGGGCGATGATAGACCCGGTTAACACGCAGCACGGGGAACTCGTGCTGCAGGCTGTAGTAGCCGAGATGGTCGCCGAACGGACCTTCAGGTCGGGTCTGGTCGAAAACAATCTCTCCGCACAGGCAGAAATCGGCCTCGGCCGGAGCGAGAAGGCCGTTGAGAGTGCGTACCACAGAGATACGGTGGCCTCCGAGCAGGCCGGCAAAGGCGAGCTCAGGAACGCCTTCAGGCAGGGGCATCACTGCGGCAACAGTCAGGCTTGGTGGTCCGCCGACAAAAACGTTCACCGGCAGTGACTGTCCTTTGGCAATTGCCGCCGCATGATGGACTCCGAGGCCGCGATGAATCTGGTAGTGGAGCCCGACTTCCTGGTCGACGAGATATTCCCCTCCGGAAATCTGCACCCGGTACATGCCGAGGTTCGAGCCGCGCCATCCCGGTTGGGAAGGGTGCTCACTGTAGACCTGGGGGAGGGTGATGAAGGCACCGCCGTCCAGAGGCCAGGAGACCAGCTGCGGTAGTCGGCTCAAGGTGGTCTGGTTGGCTAGAGCCGGCCCGCTACCAACTATTTTTGGCAGAGCATGCCACAGCCGTCGTCCGAGCCCAACAGTGCTTATCGGTGTGCGCAGTGCAGAGGCGGGATCCCCCTTGAGGCGCATCACCTGTTCGATGGCGGGCAGGGTATCCCGGAACAGAAAGCGGGCTCGTTCCAAGGTTCCGAACAGGTTGCCGAGCATCGGAAATTCGCAACCTTTGACTCTGGTGAACAACAGGGCCGGGCCACCCTTGGCGTAGGCCCGGCGTTGGATGAGTCCGAGCTCAAGGTGTGGATCAAGTTCGGTGTCGATGCGGACCAGCTGGCCGATTCGCTCGAGTTCGTGAACTGTTTCCTGAAGGTTGCGCAATCCCATGATAAAGTCAGTTCTGTGGACGGTTTAGTTGAATGCCCAGGTTCTGTTGTCGGCGCTCTTGCTGTCCTGTGGCGTAGCGCATTTTGATGGTCATCTCGAGCTGTTCGGTCGCGAGCAGAAAAGAGACATCGTCATAACCCGGCTGTCCAAAGCGGTACTCGGGGTATCCGGAAAACCCGAACCCTTCGTGTGGTGTTCCCAGCCAACTGCTGTTCATCCGACCGTCGTCATTTTCATCATGGAGGACACTGAGCGCGTAAAGAGCCCAAGGGAGTGGGCCGAGACGAATCCGGGCGCGATTCCCATCAATTTTCACGGTTCGGGTCATCACTGACTTTTCAACCCGATCGGGGAAGCCTTCAGAGCCACTGAACAGTGAAACCAAAGCGTGGCCGTTGGGGTTGCGAAAGCCGAGCAGCGATAACTCAATGTCACCTGAACCCAACGCCAGCATTGGTTTCGGGCGGCTAACACAGGAGTGACAGAGCACCAAAAAAGTCAGAAGAAAGGCGCTATGAAGCCACAGCCTGAAAGTCACCAGCCACAAGCGGTTCGGTTTCGCTGAATTAACCTGCTTGTGGCTGAGCGCAACAGTTGGTAGAGTTGAAAATAACGTTTTTTCCTCCTCATGCCGAAAGATATTTCCCCATGAAGGCTAACTCTTTTTTGCTGCTCTTGCTGGTCTCTTTGGTTGTCGTATCTGCTGCCTGCACCCGACGCATGGCACCGTTTTCTCCCCATCGAACTGACAGCGAAGCTCACTTAAAAGCGACGTCCAACAAGGTGTGTAGCGAATGTCAC
>PKTY01000227.1 GCA_002869725.1 Desulfuromonas sp.
AATCCCCTGAGGAATCAAGAAGTTGCGCGCATAGCCGGGCTTGACATTAACGACCTCGCCGATTGTACCGAGGCCTTTGACATTTTCCGTAAGAATGATTTCCATGATCAATCCTCCTGAAATCACGAAGATTTAGGTATTCTTGGTTTTCTGAAATCGATCCAGAGGTCGAACACGCCAAGGCACGCGACCATCAGGGGCAAAGGGTTGACCAGCAACACCAGCAGATAACCGATGGTGCGAAACAGGGGTGTAAAAGCCTTTCGCCGAAAAAAACTGTCGATGATAGCCAGCCCCTGCAAAAAATAGATGGGGACGATAATCACCAGAACATTCATGGCCGCCACCTGCCAGAGACCATCAGCCAGAAACACTCCGAATCCGCCCAGGATCATCAACCAGATCAGAGGCTCAGGAGCTTTCCACTGTGCGAAGGGCTTGCCCGGCAGAGTGAAGTGGCTTCGCCCGAGGAGCGAAAGAAGCAGAACCTGAGCGAGCAACATATACATCCCGACAACAACGGCCAGACCGGCGTAGACGTCACGCATGAAGGATGACATCTGGAGCAGTGCTTCGGAAATTTCAGTCTGCTCCGACTCCGGCAGATTGGCCGTGCTGAAGACCTGCCTCATCACTTCAGACGCCTGATTGATCTCCTGGTCGATCACCACCCCGACCAGGCTCAGAGGGTCTGTCGCCTGTACGGCGGCCTGGCCAACCAGCCCAGCCAGACCAGCGGCCAGCATGGTTCCAACAGCCACCAACGCAGCCCGATCCCACCCCCAGCCGCGTGTCATGAGCGTTACCAGCACGCCTGCCGGCAGACCGAACTGAATCAGGTAGAGCAGGGCGCCCCCCGCAGATCCGGCTGAAACCAGAACCAAGGCGGTCAGAGCAACCGTCATCCAGCCAACTGCCGCACCGAAGCGCATAGCAATGTAGGCCGCCGGCAGAGGGGTCATCAGGTTGAGAACCACCGCCGCCATCCCCAGCTCGGCAAAACTACCGAACAGCAGGGATCCTGACAGAGCGCCGAGGATCACATAGAGCACTCGTCGCTGCATAAAGCTTCTGATTTGTACTCCGGCCGCCTACTTTTCCAGAGCGTGGCTGGCAGTAAAGGGGAGCAGGGCGATATTGCGGGCCCGCTTGATTGCCTCGGTCAGCTTGCGCTGGTGCTCCGCACAGTTGCCGGAAATCCGGCGGGGGGTGATCTTTCCGCGCTCGGACAGAAAATAGCGCAGCGTCCTGATGTCCTTGTAGTCGATGGCCAACTTCTTATCAGCACAGAAACGACACACCTTGCGGCGTCCGTAGCGACGCCGTGGTCCTCCACTGGCGCGATTACCTGCATATGCCATGATCTATAACTCCTCTTTCATCGTTGATATTGGTTGCGCACTCAGGCGTCAGCGGACTCTTTACCGGCCGCCTCGTCCCCCGCCTCTTCCTCGGTATCTGCAGTCGCAGACTCTGACTCAACGACCTCGGGAGCCTGGTAACCACCTTCCAGCAACACAGTCTGAAATTTGATGACCTTTTAGTCGATTCGCATACGCCGCTCAAGTTCGGAGATGATTGAGGGCATGCCGTCAAATACCATGAAGATGTAGCTTCCACGGGCCTGCTTCTTGACCGGGTAGGCCAGAGTCCGGTTCCCCCAGTTGTCAACCTTGAGAACACTGGCACCCTGGTCGACCAGGACCTGACGGTACTTGTCGATCAGCGCCTCCAGTTCCTCACCGGCAACTTCGGGATGAACGATGAAAATTGTTTCGTAGGTACGCATAAATTCGTCTCCTCTTGAGTTAGAAGCCCCGTCTCACCGGCGGAGCAAGGAGCCGGGCGCCCCCATGGCGTCCGGTTACAAAGATTTGAATGATTATCACAGACCCTAAGCCGAGGCAATAAAATAGTGAGACTTGCTCCCAACTTCGCTGCTCCTATACGTTGAATCTGAAATGCATCACATCACCATCGACAACCCGATAGTCCTTCCCTTCCAGGCGCATCAACCCTTTTTCCTTTGCCCCGGCTTCTCCCCCGCAGGCAATAAAATCCTCAAAAGCGATCACTTCGGCGCGAATGAACCCCTTCTCAAAATCAGTATGAATCGTCCCGGCAGCCTGAGGAGCCCGACTGCCGTTCGAAACTGTCCAGGCCCGCACCTCTTTGACACCGGCAGTGAAAAAGGTAATCAGGCCGAGCAAACGGTAGCCGGCATGGATCATGCGGTCAAGTCCGGATTCGGCCAGGCCGAGCTCGGCAAGAAACATTCCTTTCTCGTCCTCGGCAAGCTCCGATATCTCCGCCTCGATCTTGCCGCAGATCAATACCAGCTCTGCACCTTCTGCCTCGGCCAGTTCACGCAGCCGGACAACGAAGGGGTGCTCTCCCTTCAGGTCGTCTTCCGTGACATTGGCAACATAGAGTACCGGTTTGGCGGTAATCAGCTGCAGACTACGCAGCAACTGCTGCTGCTCACCACTCAATTCAACGCTGCGGGCCGGGCGTCCCTGGTTCAAGCAAGCATCGACCAGGTCAATAACCACCAGCTCTTCCTTGGACGCCTTGTCACCACTTTTCGCCTGTTTTTCGATGCGGGAGCGTCGCCGGGCCAAGCTTTCTAGGTCGGCCAGATTCAACTCTGTCTGAATCACTTCAACATCTCGCAATGGATCGACACTGCCGTCAACATGTACGACATTTTCGTCTTCGAAACATCGTACGATATGTGCAATCGCATCAACCTGGCGGATATGTCCGAGAAACTGGTTGCCCAGCCCTTCACCACGGCTGGCCCCTTTGACCAGACCGGCAATATCGACAAACTCCATGGTCGTTGGCAGAATCTGTTTCGGCTTAACGATCGCGGCCAGTTCCTGCAACCGAGGGTCGGGGACACTGACCATGCCGACATTCGGCTCGATGGTGCAGAATGGATAGTTGGCCGATTCAGCACCCGCCGCTGTGATGGCGTTAAAAATGGTTGACTTGCCAACATTTGGCAGGCCGACAATACCGCATTTGAAGCCCATAGTCGTTATCCGTAATCGCGAACCGGGTCTAAGCCCGAACGAACTGGAGGCCGGAAGCTGATATCAAGCCAGCCCGGCCTCCTCTTCAGCACTTTATCGAAATTGGGCTCAGATCAGCAGCGGTGCGATCACCAGCGACACCACGCTCATCAGCTTGATCAGGATGTTCATGGCCGGACCGGAAGTGTCCTTGAACGGGTCACCAACGGTATCGCCGATCACTGCCGCAGAGTGGGCCTCGCCCCCCTTCTCCTCACCGGCCAGTCCCCCCTTTTCGATGAACTTCTTGGCATTATCCCAAGCCCCGCCACCATTCGACATCATCAAGGCCAGAAGCACCCCGGCCAGAGTTGCCCCGGCCAGCATGCCGCCCAACGCTTCCTTGCCGATGATGAAGCCGATCAGCACCGGAGCAATCACCGCAACCACTCCGGGGAGAACCATTTCACGCAAAGCCGCGCGAGCCGAGATATCGATACACTTTTCAGGCTCAGGCTTGACGCCCTCTTTGCCTTCGAGCAGTCCGGGAATCTCACGGAACTGACGACGGATCTCTTCGACCATCTTGCCGGCAGCGCGACCCACACTGGTCATGGTTAGTGCTCCGATAAAGAAAGGCAGCGCACCCCCAATCAGAAGACCGATAACCACCTTGGGATCGATCAGGTTAATCGTCTCAAGCTTGACCGTGGTCGCATAAGCAGAGAACAGCGCCAAGGCGGTCAGTGCGGCGGAACCAATGGCAAAGCCCTTGCCGATGGCTGCTGTGGTGTTACCGATCGCATCAAGTCCGTCGGTGATCTTGCGCACATCTGGACCTAGAGCGGCCATTTCTGAAATTCCGCCGGCATTGTCAGCGATCGGACCATAGGCATCGACGGTCATGGTCACCCCGACCGTGGCCAGCATGCCGACTGCGGCGATACCGATCCCGTACAGCCCGGAAAAGGCGTTGGCCACCGCAATGGCAACGCAAATAATGAGGATTGGTGCGGCACAGCTTTCGAGTCCGACAGCTAAACCGTGAATGATGTTAGTCGCCGGACCGGTCTTGCTGGCTTCGGCAATACGGGTCACCGGAGTGCTGGCAGTGTAATATTCCGTGACCTGGCCGATGGCAACACCAGACAGACAACCAATCAGCACGGCGAGAAACACGCCGAATTTGAGCCCCATCCCCCAGATCACCAGGATCGAAGCGACCAGAAATCCACCGGCAGCAACAAACGTGGTGTAGTGCAGAGCCTTGGCAGGGTCCTGGTTGCAGAGTTTCTTCATCGACCAGATGCCGACGAACGAGAAAATCAGACCGACGATAGCCAGTGCAATCGGCAGATACATCGCCGCGCTTCGTACCCCTTCACCATTCCCAAGTTTGGCGAGCAGTTCGGGACTGGCGGCAGCGGCAATCGCGATAGTGGCAATGATCGAACCGACATAAGACTCAAAGATATCAGCACCCATACCAGCCGTATCACCGACACAGTCGCCAACATTGTCGGCAATAACACCCGGGTTACGCGGATCATCTTCTGGGATGCCAGCCTCGACCTTGCCGACCAGGTCGGCACCGACGTCGGCAGCTTTGGTGTAGATGCCGCCGCCGACACGCGCAAACAGGGCAATGGAAGAAGCGCCCATAGCAAAGCCATTGATGTATCTAACGGTTTCAATATCACCGCCAAACGCGATGTAAGCGATGCCAACCCCGACCAGGCCGAGGGACGCAACCGCCAAACCCATAACTGCACCACCGTTGAAGGAGACCATCAAGGCCGAGGCCTGGCCGGATGTGCGGGCCGCTTCGGCAGTTCTCACATTAGCACGGGTCGCCGCTTTCATACCGATAAAGCCGCAGGTCATGGAACAGAAGGCTCCGCCGAGAAATGCGAAAGCCGTCTGGTAATCCATGCCGACCGTAATAATTAAAAACACCAAACCAATAAAAATGCCGAGGACACGGTATTCACGGCCAAGAAACGTCATGGCCCCACTGTGGATCGCCTCGGAAATTTCACGCATGGTTTCGTTGCCAACAGGTTGGGCCTTGACCCGGGTGTAGAGCACAATCGCCGCAATGAAGCCGATCACGCCCAAAATTGGTGCAATGTAGAGCATCTCTTCCTCCCTGAAACAGTTTGGTATGTTTGTTCTATTCTGTCTGACTACGCTGGTTGTATCGATTCATCGCTACCACAGGCCCCTCGCCAACCACCACAGCAAGGGCCTCCGCCCCCTTTACCACCCATTGGGGCAGGCTGGCCCGTTCTGCTGCTGAAAATCGGCTCAGCACGTAGGCGGCCACATCCCCTCCTTCCGGAGGGCGGCCGACTCCGACTCGCAGTCTTGCAAAGCCATTGCCAATGGCTGAACTGATGCTGCGCAGGCCATTGTGCCCGGCATGACCGCCGCCAACCTTGACCCTCAAACAACCTGGCTCAAGATCGATTTCATCATGAACCACAATCAAATCCCCCGGTTCCACACCGAGGGATTGGCTGGCCGAACCGACACTGGCTCCGCTGCGATTCATAAAGGTTTGTGGGAGAAGCAGAGTCACTTCTTCGCCGAGAATTCGACCGACACCATAAACTCCCTGATATCCTTTGCGCTTCAGGGAGAGATGAAACTCTTCAGCCAGCCGCTCGACAACCATAAACCCGACATTGTGGCGGGTTTCGGCGTATTGCTCGCCCGGGTTACCCAAACCAACAATCAGCTTCAAGCAAGCCTCGGCTATTCCTCAGAATCTTCGGACGCTTCGGACTCTTCAGCCTCTTCTTCCTCCGACTCCTCTGCCTTGCGACCGGTGACGGTGAGGACCGTGAAGTTGACCTCGTGGGGAATCACCACGCCATCGGGAAGGGTCACATCTTCGACATGCACGACATCACCTACCTGAAGTGCCGTAACATCAATGTCGATGGACGCCGGAATCTCGGTAGGAAGACAGACGACCTCGAGCTCGTGACGAATGACCTGAAGGCTGCCCCCCATCTTCTCGCCTTCCGATTTGCCAACGGTATGCACCGGAACCATTACCGTAACATTGGCACTCAGGTCGATGGCGTGAAAGTCGGCATGCAGTACATCCCGGCGAATGGGATGAATCTGCATATCCTTAAGAATCACCACCTTGCCATCGAACGGACCATCCCCGCGCAGAGTAATCAGAGTATTCCACCCTGCTTCGGTGGCAATCGCCTGATCGAGGTCTTTGGGAGAAACCCGCACATTGAGGGCATCGAGCCCCTTGCCATACACAACGGCCGGAACCAGGCCGTCGTTGCGAACTTTGCGTGAACCGCCTTTGCCAATTCTCACCCGGGGTTCAACATTCAGTACCGATGTCGCCATATGATAGATCCTCCATCGACTCAGATATTATTTTCGCTGAAGCGGGAACAAACCCGCTGTTGTCATATAAAAAGCGAGCTGACCGACTCGGCCCCGTTGATGCGGCGGATTGCTTCGGCCAGCAGCGGAGCCACCGACACCACACGCAACTGAGGGCACTCCTTGACCTTCTCAGCAGCCGGGATGGTGTTAGTGATCAGAACTTCCTTCAATTCGCTCTGCCTGATCCGGTCCAGAGCCGGCCCGGAAAGCACGGCATGGGTTGCCGTCGCGTAAATATCCGCCGCCCCCTGCTTCTTGAGGGCACTGGCCGCCTGACAGAGAGTTCCCGCGGTGTCGATCATGTCATCGACGATGATACACGTTTTATCTTTGACGTCGCCGATGATATGCATGACCTCGGAGACATTCGGCCCGCTGCGCCGCTTGTCGATAATCGCCAGACCAGAATCGAGTCTCTTGGCGAAGGCCCGGGCCCGCTCAGTTCCCCCGGCGTCAGGGGAGACTACCACCAGCTCCCCGGAAAAGCGCGGTTTGATATCTTCGAGCAACACCGGGGCTGCATAGAGGTGATCAACAGGGATATTGAAAAATCCCTGGATCTGCCCAGCGTGCAGGTCGACGCAGAGCACACGGTGGGCACCGGCAGTCGTCACCAGATCGGCCACCAGTTTGCTGGTGATCGGCGTCCTTGGCGCAACCTTGCGGTCCTGCCGAGCATAACCGAAATAGGGGATCACAGCTGTGATGCGTGCCGACGAGGCCCGCTTCAGGGCGTCGATCATCACCAACAGTTCCATCAGGTTGTGATTGGAAGGCTGGCAGGTCGACTGCACGACAAAAACGTCGCGACCGCGCACGTTCTCGCCGATTTCCACCATGATCTCACCGTCGGAGAAAGACCTGACATCGGCCTCAGCCAGGGGAACAGACAGCTCGCTGCAGATCTCCCGCGACAACTCGAGGTTGGCGTTTCCGGAAAAGATTTTCAGTTCGTTGTGCACGGTCATCCTGTCGCCGGAAAAGGACAGGTCATGGAGACCCATGACCCGCTCTCAATTACTCTGTTGACTCTCGATTATTCTATGCCAAAAGCTTCATGTTCAACCAGCCCGCAAACTGCAGGGTGCACTTGAACGCGCCCCTCGGCCGAGATCACTTGCACCATCGAACTGGCAGGGGCGCCAGGATTCGAACCTGGGAATGCCGGAATCAAAATCCGGTGCCTTGCCACTTGGCGACGCCCCTATCTTAATGTTCCGTTCGGGAAGCCGGAAAATCAACTTAACGGTTTAACAACTCTCACCCACCAGTCGGTCCGGGCTGAGAGGGTCTGTGCCGAGTCTGCAGCGCTACCACGATCCGGATAAAGACCGAATACCGTCGGACCACTGCCGGACATCAGCGCGGCACGGGCACCGGTCGCCACCAGGGCCTGCTTGACCTCGGCCACCACCGGGAGCTTACCGATCGTCACCCTTTCGAGATCGTTGTGCAGCAGACGCACCAAACCCCCAATCCCTTCGGAAAACTTTGGGAGTTTAACGGCTGGCTTTGAGCCTGTCAACCTTAAATTTTGGTAGACCCAGGCTGTCGAGACAGCTTCGCCCGGATTGACCAGCACCAGCCAACAGGAGGGGATTCCCGGGCAGACTTCAAGACATTCCCCAATCCCCGTCGCCCAGGCAGGTGCGCCAAACAGGAAGAAGGGGACATCGGCGCCAAGCTGCAGACCGATCTTCATCAATTCCTCTTTGGTCAGCCGCAGGTCAAGCAACCGATTCAGCCCGAGCAAAACGGCGGCGGCATCCGCTGACCCCCCCCCCAGCCCGGCTGCCTGAGGGATCTGCTTGTCAATCTCGATCGTCACCCCGCAGGCTGCTCCGACATGATCGAGCAGAAGACGCGCCGCCCGAGTGGTGATATTCTCCTCTCCATCAGCCAGCACCAGCCCCGGACAACTTGAACGGATTTTCCCGTTGTCAGCTACGGTCATCTGCAGGCGGTCGGCAAGATCCACCTGCTGCATCAACATCGCCACCTCATGATATCCGTCCGGACGACGGCCAAGGACGTGCAGACAGAGGTTGACCTTGGCATGGGCCAGAACAGTTGCACTTGAGCGAGAAACTGACATCCCTAAAACCTTTCATCTGAACTGGCAAAGCATAACGGCCTTTGCCTTCCCAGCTCAACCCTTAATCCACCCCTTATGCAAGCCTGACCTTGCACAGTGATATGCACCGCCCACAAAAAACCATAACTCTGTTTTAATACTTCATACTCAAGCATACAGACCATCCCGAAAACTGGCCTTTCAACAGGACGACCTGCACCAAACACCAAAGATGATGAGCGAGACAATATTTTCAAGTCTACACTTGCAACCATCAGAGGTTAATGCTTAAAATGACACTACACGAAAACGACCCAGGCCAGGAGCGTCCTTTGCTCACCACCGGTCAACGCCATTTAAAATGGTGTTCATTTTCCATCAACCAAAACCCGTAAGGAGGCACAACCATGAAGCAAGTCGTCCGTCTGTTGTCCCTAGCCAGCGCCGTTGCCCTGGTCACCACCCTCGCCATTCCCGGCGCCGCACTAGCCGCCAAAACCCGTCTCGGCTTCTCCGGGGGACCGGAAGGGGGCACTTTCCAGTATTTCTCAAACGGCATCAGTTCGCGTCTGTCCAAAATGATACCCAATGTTGAGGTATCCAACATGGCCTCGGCTGGCTCCGTTGAAAACGTGCGGCGAATCAATTCCGGAGAAGCTGATTTCGGTATCGCCTACTCCGGTGACACCTACCTGGCCCGCAACGGCCGCCTGACCAATGACACCAACACATATCCCAATGTTCACGCCATGGCCTACCTCTACGGTGCGCCGGCCCACCTGATTGTGCTTGAAAATAGCGGCATTAAAACCGTTTCTGAACTGGCGGGTAAACGTGTTGCTGTCGGCTCTCCCGGCTCGGGCGCGGCCGCCTCGGCTCAACGTTATTTCAGCGCCCTTGGTCTGTGGGACAAAATGGAAGTTGAATTCATCGGCTACAGCAAGGCTGCGGCAGCGATTGGCGATGGTCTGATTGACGCCATGTGGGTTTTCGCAGG
>PKTY01000110.1 GCA_002869725.1 Desulfuromonas sp.
CTGCTGGCTGCCATCATCGGTACGGTACTGGGAAGTCTGGCAACCTGGTACCTGGTCAGCGTCGGGATCGACCTGCAGAAGCTGGTTCCTGAGACCCTGGAATTCGGCGGGGTAGTTTTCGACCCGATTATCCGGGCCAGTTGGAACCCGGGGCGTATGCTGGGAATTTCCTTCTTTGTCATCAGTCTGACCTTGCTGGCCGCCCTCTACCCCGCGATTAAAGCCGGTCGTATCACTCCGGTAGAAGGGATGCAATATCATTGAGATGCAGTAGCCAAAGAATGGGGAATGGGGGTCGGTCAGCTCTTTTACTGATAGCGATTGAACATGACGTTCATTGAACTGAAGAATGTTTCCAAGGTCTACCGCTTGGGCAACCAGGAGGTCAGGGCTCTGACCGACCTCAGCCTCTGCTTCGAGCCAGGTGAATTTGCGGTTTTGGCCGGGCCATCAGGGAGCGGAAAGACCACCGCCTTGAATTTGGTTGGTGGCCTCGATCGTCCCACTTCAGGGGAGGTTATCGTCAGTGGCGTTGACCTGGGACAAACATCCAAGAGCTCTCTGGCAGACTTTCGCCTGCAGAACATCGGCTTTATCTTTCAGTCCTACAACCTGATTCCGGTGTTGACGGCTGCGGAAAATGCCGAATTCACCCTGATGCTACAGAAGGTCGAACGTGGTCGCCGGCGTCGCCGGGTAATGGAACTGTTTGCCGATCTGGGGATCTCCGGGCTCGAAAATCGCCGGCCGGCCGATCTTTCCGGTGGTCAGCAGCAGCGGGTGGCGATTGCCCGGGCCATGGCCGCCGAACCGCAAGTAATCCTTGCCGATGAACCGACCGCCAACCTCGATTCCGCCACGGCTGAAGACCTGCTCGATCTGATGCAGCGACTGAACAGCGAACTGCAGACCACCTTCATTTTCAGTTCCCACGATGATCGTGTCATTTCGCGAGGCAAAAGGGTGATCCGCCTCGAAGATGGCCATCTGGTGAATGACCGGACGGTCTGACATGTTGCTCTTGTTGCGTACCGGGCAAGGATTCTGTTGCTGGCTGCTGGCTTGTGTCGGCTTGTTGAGCCTCCTTTTCGCTACGGTCGCCTCCGCGGAGATCGTCTGGACCGGTTCGCTCAAATCGTTGAGTAGTCATGTCGAGGCGGTCCCCCGCTGGCAGCCGTCGGACTGGTCGGTCTCCAGCCAGTCGCTGCGCCTTGAAACGCAATGGTCGCAGAACGAGTTCTGGCAAGTGGAGGGAGCCCTTGACTATCGGCTTCGTTGGGTCAATCCGCGAGAATTTAATGATTCTGAACCTCCCCAAATTAATCGACGCATCGATCTCGAGCAGTCGTGGCGCTACAATGACCACTGGTCCGGCCGCTTGGCTGTCGACCGCTTGGCGGTGCGCGCTCAGTCAGGGAGTTTCGACCTGGTTGTCGGCCGCCAGGCCATTGGTTTCGGCAGGATCGCGATCTTCTCTCCCTTGGACATCATTGCTCCGTTCGCTCCAGATGCACTTGAAACAGCAGTCCGGCCCGGGGTCGATGCGCTTCGCGCAGGGTTTCACTACGGCCTCGATGGTCAGGTCGGCGCGCTGTTTGTCGCAGGTGACCAACAGCGGCACGATTCCTGGTTGACCACCTGGTCTGACAACCGCTCCGGAATCGACCTGCTGGCTATCGCCGGGCGGCTGCGCAGCCGGTCAATGATTGGTTGTGGCCTGGCCGGCAATCTCGGTACGCTCGGTTTGAAGGGGGAGTTGACCTTCTATCGTGGTCAGAACACCGATGATGCAGATGGCGATCTGCGCCGTCATTTCGCAATCGGTGCAGTCGAAGCCTGGTACCGCTTTGACAACGGTATCACCCTGATCGCCGAGTATTTGTACAATGGCCCCGGCGCCCAAAATCCCCAGGATTATCTGCTGGTTGCGGACTCCGCGCCGCTCCGGGAAGGGATGACCTACCTTTTGGGACGTCACTACCTGATGATTGCCCCCTCTTATCAACTTCACCCCCTGGTGACCCTGGAGGGGTTGCTGATCTGGAACCTCAGAGATCGATCGACCCTGTTGCGGCCTGCTATGACCTGTAGCCTGCGCGACAACCTCGACCTGGAACTGTTCTGGTCATGGCCTGCCGGCGCCGACCCCGTTCAACGTCAAGCAGAGCCGTGGCTACAGCCAGCCAGCGAGTTCGGGTTGCGCGGACAAGCTGCGGGACTTTTTCTCAGGTACTTTTTTTGAAGCTGTCGTTGAGCGGTTTGTCCAGCGGTTTGTCTTGCAATCGGAGTAAATATTGCTAATATCTCAGTGCTTAACAACGCGCCTGTAACCCGCAGTTTCGCACCCGGAGGTAATGCTGATGAGTTCTTTGAAATTTTTCCTGGGTCTGTGCTTCGTTTTCAGCTTCTGTTTGGTCGGAAGCGCCCAGTCAGCACAGATGGCTGAGATGTTCACGGTTTCACCTCTGGTGGGCTTCCATGTTTTCGAAGGGGACCAGAACACCGAAGATGATCTGTCCTTCGGTTTGGCGGTCGGTTACAACGTTACCGAGCGCTGGGGGGTCGAGTTTGATGCCCGTCATACTGCGACCGAAGTTGATCTGGCAGCCATTGACAACAGCTCCCTGAAAATCTGGACCATGTCACTGAACGCTTTGTACCATTTCAATCCGGAGGGGCGGTTCACCCCCTACCTCCTCGGCGGTTTCGGTGGGATGATGTTCGATTCAGAGGATTTTGATGCCGATGGTGACTTCATGCTGAACTGGGGCGTTGGCGCCAAGTACTTCCTGGGCAAATCTTTCGCACTGCGTCTCGATGTCCGCCATATCCTCGACCTTCACTCTGATCGCGTTTTCGATCAGGGGAGCCAATCCGACACCGATCACAACCTGATTGCTTCGGCCGGGCTTTGTTGGCAGTTCAGCGACGCGCTCCCAGCGCTTGAGCCACTCGACAGGGATGGAAAGAGCATCATCGATCAAAATCGGCAGTCATCTCCTTCTTCTGTGTCGTCTCCAGTCGCCGTTGCGACTCCGGCTGCACCTGCTGTTGCTGATCGGGCTGATGAGGGCGGTGGCGAAGGTGCTCACGTCCGCTGCGCTAAATGTCCGGAAACTGCTCCACAGATAACCGCTGACCAGAAAGACAGTGTCGTCAAATTCAACCTTCACATAGAGTTCGATTTTGATAAAGCCGACATTCGTCCTGAATATGCTGGAAAACTTCGGGACCTCGCGAGTTTCATTGCTGCATATCCTGATGCCATGTTCATACTGTCTGGTCACACCGACAGCATCGGAACGGAACATTATAATATGGGGCTTTCTCTGCGCAGGGCTCAAGCTGTCAGGGACTATCTGGTCGATACCTTCAAGGCCGATCCCGCCATTCTCAAACTCAAAGGGTACGGTGAGACAGCGCCGGTTGCCGATAATGCAACCAAGGAAGGCCGTCAACGCAACCGTCGTGTCGTGATCATCAACGTTCACGATTAGAGATCATCATATCGACCATTCTATGTGCAGTGAGTTTTAGACAGGGCCGGCAATTTTGTCGGCCCTGTCTGATTCTGCTCGCCGGTAAAATCAAACATGAATGGTGCAGGCTTCAGAACGCCCCTTGTATAGGGGCCACCTTGCAAAAGTGATAGGTGTTGTTAATATTTCAGAGAAATAAGATATCGGTCATAACTCACAGAGCGATTTCCTAACCTTGGGAGGCGTGTTATGAACGCGTTGAAACGATTCGCCGCAGTCAGCTTGTTTTTGATTGTATCCGTTGCTGTTAATGCCCAAGCAGGACAGGTGGCGGAGGCGTTTACCGTTTCGCCTCTGATCGGCTATCACGTTTTTGAAGGGGACCAGAACACAGCTGATGATTATTCCTTCGGCCTGGCCGTTGGTTATAACGTCAGTCAGCGCTGGGGAGTCGAGTTTGATGCCCGTTACACTCAAACACAAGTTGTTTTGCCGGGTCTCGATGATAGTGACTTAGATGTATGGAGCTTTGGGCTCAATGCCCTCTACCATTTCAATCCGAAAGGTCAGTTTGTCCCTTATTTTCTGGTTGGGATGGGCGGCATGACGTTCGATGCGGAAGATTTCCACTATGACGAAGATTTCATGCTGAACTGGGGGCTTGGTGCAAAGATATTCTTAAGTAAATCTGTTGCATTGCGTCTTGATGCTCGCCACATTGCCGACCTTCATTCTGACCGTGTTTTTGATCATCAAAACAAAAGTAGCGATACCGATCACAACCTGATTGCCTCTGCCGGCCTTGTTTGGCAATTCGGTGGTGTGACTCCGACTGACGCACCTTTGGATAGTGACGGTGATGGTGTCACTGATGACCGGGACAAATGCCCAGGGACAGCGCCGGGCATCGCTGTTGACGCCGTTGGCTGTCCTCCTTACCAGCCTAAGCCGAAGGCTGTGCCAGCTCCGGCGCCACCCCCTGAGCCTGCCCCTGTGGTGGATGGCGATGATGATGGCGACGGGGTTCCCAATAGTCGCGACCGTTGCCCAAACACCCCCAAAGGGGTGACAGTTGATGAGAATGGGTGTGCCATCAAATTCACACTCTACTTGGAGTTCGATTTTGATAAAGCGGAGATTCGTCCTGAATATGCCGGGAAACTTGGTGAGGCCGCTGACTTCATCGGTAAATATCCCGATGCAAAGTTTCTGCTTTCCGGTCATACAGATAGCATAGGTACGGAAAGCTATAATGTGGAGCTCTCCAAACGCAGTGCTACTGCTGTGCTCGATTATCTGGTTGCCAATTTTTCAATTGACAAAGCGCGCTTGCTAGCCCGTGGTTATGGTGAGGCTGTACCGGTCGCCGATAATGGTAGCGAGGAAGGGAGGCAGAAAAATCGCCGTGTTGAGATCTTCTGCTGTGTGGTTCTCCCGGAAGAGTAATGGTTCACTGCGAATTCGCTAATTTATGAGGGCCGGCAGAAATGCCGGCCCTTGATGCGTAGAATGGAAATCCTTCTACGCGATCAGCGTCGTTCAGCAACCAGGAGTCGAGGTGCCAAGGAGTGGTTGAGCACTGAGAGTTCCAAGACCTGCCAGAAATCACTCCTTAGTTGACGAAAAAGATGGGTTACTGTTTCCGCCTCCTCTGCACCGCCGCCATGACCGGGATAGAGGACTACAGCCAGACGTCCCTTGCTGGCGAGTATGTCGAGCGCCTGGCTGAGGGCAGAAAGGGTTGTGTCGGAACGGGTCGTCAGCTGCTGATTACCACCGGGCAGGTAGCCGAGGTTGGCCATCACCGTGCGGGGTGCTTCGCTTAATGTCTCCGCCAGTCGGCTGTGACAGCCCTGGACCAGATAGACCCCAGGCTGTTATGAGACCTTTCGGCCGACTTGCCATGGGTACACAACATGCCCCTTTTCCGTTAGCAACAGTGATGACTGGGACAGGGCTTCGGCTTGCACGTCAAAGGCGACAATTCGTCCCGAATGGCCGACCGCTTCAGCCAGGGCCAGGGTGTCACGGCCCTTGCCGGCGGTCAGATCGACGGCGGTGTCGCCAGGGGCGAGCAGTTCGGTCGCCAACTGCTGGCTCCAGCAGACAATGCGGGTCAGGCTGTGGCCAAGCGGGGCTGATCTTTGTGGGAGGGGCATGAGAGACGAGAGCTTTGGTCGTTAGCTGTCAGCCTGGCGGTTTCGAGATTCGTTGAGGACCTTGAGCTTGCGATCGATCACGTCTTTGTGGGGAAGACGCAGCAGCGTGGCGAGCTGCCGGGCCAGGGCGTCCTCGAATTTGTCGAGGGTGCTGTCGGCATAGATGATCTGCCAGACGCACTCCATGATCTCTAGCTTCTCATCATTACCGAAGTGGGCGTTGATCTCACGGGCAAACTGAAACAGGTCGTGGGTTTCACTGCGGTGATCCTGGGCATGATCGATCAGTTGAGCCACCGCCGCCGGAGAAAGGTCGAATTTCTTGGAGAGCAGATCGTTGACGATCCGGGCTTCGACCACTTGATACGCGCCATCGCTGTAGGCGACTTCAAGGAGCAGAGCACAGGTCGCCAGCTGCACCTTTGAAAAGTGTGAGGAGTTCTCTTCTGGCCGGTTCCCCTGGAGCAGGCCGAGTATTTTGTTGATCATGATACGATTCCTACCTAGAAAAGTGGACGGTTCGGATGTTTTGCAGAGTGATAATCCCCCCACGCACTAGCCCTTCGAGTTTGGGGAGCACGGCATCGATTCGCTCCTGACGATCAATCACTTCAACGACGACGGGCAGGTCGCCACTGAGGCGAAGCAGGTGGCCCGAATGCAGTTCGTTGTGTGCGCCGTAACCCATGGCCCCCTTGAAGACGGTCGCCCCGGCCAGTCCCTCGCGCATGAACAGTTCCATCACAACCTGGTAGAGCGGACGGTGACCACAGCGGTCGAGCTCTCCAAGGTAAATCCTCATCAGGGTTTTTTCTTCTGTGCTGACCATGCTCAAGCCTCCTAACCCTGTCGGGCCAGGTAGATGCCGAGACTTCCAGCCATCAGGCAACCCAGCACATTCAACAGGATCGTGACAGCTGACCCCCAGTAATTACCATCTTCAAGCATGCGCAGGGTTTCGTAGGAGAAGGTCGAGAAGGTCGTGAAACCACCCAGAAAGCCGACGGTGAGGCCGATGCGCAGTTCCGGGCTGAGAAAAGAGCTGCGCAGGGCTGCTTCCATCAACAGTCCCAGCATGAAGGTGCCGATCAGATTCACGACCAAGGTGCCATAGGGTAAGGAACGCCCAAAAAGCTGGTAGGTCCATCCCGACACCAGGTAGCGGGCTATGCAGCCAAGACCGCCAAACAGGCCCAGGTAAACGATCTGCAAATCAACCTCTTATTTGTACTGTTTGTAGAACAGCGCGTCCAGGTCGGTGCCACAGGCCGGGCAATGTACCTTGACTTTCTGCTGGTCGGGGGTGGCCGCTGATTGGAGTGTACAGCCTGATAGGGCCACTGCCCCCGTTAACAGCAATAGCGCACTAATCTTCTTGAACCCTTTCATGATATTCACCTTTTGTCCTTTCAGCACGACAAGCTGCACGGTATTCCCTGTTCTGAGGCGCTGGATGACCGGTCAATTATGCGAGCCGTTCTGGCAGCTGTCAACTTTTTGCTCATCTGGGTCTTGCATGAAAATATGCGGTTTGGTATATATGTTGGCACTCGTCAGGATGGAGTGCTAACCCAGGCAGGATTGTTTGAGGGATGTCGACTATGACCACCATGAATTTACCCGTTCTCAGTGACAGTTTTGAATACTATATGGCACAGATCAACCGTTTCGATCTGCTTAGCCCCGAGGAGGAGTCTCAGCTGGCCAGGCGTTATCGGCAGGAGGGGGACCTGGAGGCCGCCCACCAGTTGACCTGTGCCAACCTGCGTTTTGTGGTCAAGGTGGCCAACGAGTATCGAGGCTACGGCCTGCGGATGCTCGACCTGGTTCAGGAGGGGAATGTCGGACTGATGGTCGCTATCAAGAAGTTCGATCCGGAGCGCGGTCTGCGCCTGATCACTTACGCAGTCTGGTGGATTCGCGCTTACATGCAGAACTTCATCATGCGCAGCTGGTCGCTGGTCAAGATTGGTACGACCCAGGCGCAGAAGAAGCTGTTCTTCAAGCTTGGGCAGACCCGCAATGCTCTGCGCAACCTGACTGGCGAGGACGATCTGCAAGAAGTTGCCGAGCTGCTCGATGTCGATGTGTCGGTGGTCGACAGCATGAGTCAGCGCTTGGGGACACGGGATGTCTCCCTCGATGTCCCTTTGGGAGATGGCGAGGACTTCACCCTTCTCGATACCCTGGTCGATCACAGCAGCAACCAGGAGGAACTGCTTGCCGAGTGGCAGAGCCAGCAACAGCTGAGCTGTCAGACCCGCAAGGCGCTGACGACTCTCAAACCCCGTGAGCGGCAGGTAATCGAGCAGCGGGTGCTGAGCGAGGAGCCGAGAACCCTGCAGGAACTTGCCGACGATTTTGGAGTCAGCCGTGAACGGGTCCGTCAGATTGAGCAGAACGCTCTGCGCAAGCTCAGACCGCTGCTGGATGAGGAAGCAGGGGCCTGAACAGAAGCCGATTGACATTGCTGGCCGGCAGTCGTTAATGTGACCGACGACTCAGGGCCTGTTTCGAAAAGCGATCAAAAGACCAACCGATTTTGCAAGGACACCCCATGTATCGATTTGTCCCCATCTTTATCCTTGTCGCTGTGATCACGGCTTGTGCGCCGCAGACCATCGTGCCGCCCGCCAAGCAGGCGAGCGTCTACTTCCAGGACGGGGAGGATTTCTTCGAACGGGGACTCTATCAGGATGCGATTGCCTCCTGGGAAAAAGTTCGAGACAGCTACTATTCGCCCGAACTGAATGCTCTGGCCGAACTGAAAATCGCCGAGGCGCACTATCTTGCCGAGCAGTATATCGAGGCCGCGGTCGCCTACGAGGAGTTCCTGAAGAATCATCCGGATAGCCCGCGTGTGCCAGAAAGCCTCCACAAGCTTGGCCTCTCCTACATCAACCAGATGCTCGATGTCGACCAGGACCAGACGGCAACCCTGCATGCATTAAATGCTTTCCGCACGCTTCTGAAGCGTTTTCCGCAATACCGGTTGCGGGAAGAAGCTCAAATCTATGCTGACCGCTGTATCAATCAGCTGGCTGGCAATGAACTCTATGTCGGTCAGTATTACCTCAATGCAGGCCACTACAAGGCGGCTATCAATCGTTTCGAGGGGTTGTTCAGGATGTACCCCAACTACCTCGACCGCGACCGGGCCTATTTCTATCTCGGCCAGGCTTACCTGAAAGATGGGCAGCGCGACAAAGCGGTGGAAAGTTTCAATACCCTGTTCAGGGAGTTCCCCATCAGCGAATACATCATCAGTGCCCAGAAGTTTGTCGAAGACAATTACTGAGAGATTTCTCTCCAGATAAGATCCAGTTGTTAAAAGCCCCTCTCCTGAGGGGCTTTTCGCTTTGAGGTCAAGCAGTTAGGGGGGTGTCAGGATTTCCTGTCTCGACATATTTTCCCTTGACTTGCCAAGGTTAGCATAATATAAAAAACGCTCTGTCGTATAACGCGATTTTAAATGATAACGCCCAGCGTTGTGCGCAGTTGCCCTGTGTTTTCAGACCGGTACAAGGTCAGAGACATTAAGGTTGCCGCGTTGTCGTGGGTGTTGTCTCTGTTTTATAGTGTCATGCGACGCTGTTTTAATCTTCAGACAGGCTAAGTGTTTCACCCCATCACGTTCGGAGAAAATCCGAAAACTTCATTCAGGAGGAGAGAGATGTCCGATTTCGGTACACTGGAAAGTCGCGTTCGTCGCAAATCCCTGCTCAACAAGGTCATGAAGCCGGAAGACACCCTGAAGTTCTTCAAGCCGGGGCAGAACCTCATGTGGTCCGGGTTCACCCCTGCTGGTTACCCAAAGGTTGTCCCCATTGACCTTGCTGACCATGTCGAGGC
>PKTY01000317.1 GCA_002869725.1 Desulfuromonas sp.
AAATTGGAGCCGGGCGTTGGCAATATCCACCTCTTCAGAGAGGACGGGGACGCCGACGGAATTGACCATTTTAATCGGATGTCCGACCAGGCTCAGGATGATATCGATATCGTGGATCATCAGATCGAGAACCACGTTGACATCGGTGCCACGCGGTTTAAAGGACGACAGTCGGTGCGATTCGATAAACTGTGGATTGTTGAGTACCCCTTTGAGGGCCATAACCGCCGGATTGAAGCGTTCAAGGTGACCGACCTGGAAAACCCTCTTACGCTCTTTGGCAAGGAGGATCAACTCCTCGGCCTCGGCTACGGTGGTGGTCACCGGCTTTTCGACCAGGATATGGCAATCTGACAGCAGACAATCGCGGGCCACGGTAAAGTGGTGCTGGGTCGGCACCACGATCGAGACGAGATCGACCTCTGCCAGCAGTTTCGAGTAGTTATCATAGGCTTGACAGCCGACTTCAGCAGCAACCTCACCGGCTCGACCAGGATCGGAATCAACAACTCCAACCAGATCGACTTCCGGATGCTGTTGGTATTTCTGGGCATGAAACCGGCCAAGATAGCCGACACCGATGACGCCGGCCCGCAACTTTCGATGATCCCTGGTCAACGGGCGATGCCTCGCTCACTTTGTCTGATGAAACTCACGAAATGGGCTAGCTCTGGGGTCTTCTCCAACTCCTCGTCGATCTGATGCAGAGCCTCCTCCAGCCGCAAGCCGGAACGGAAGACCAGACGATAGGCCGTCTTGAGTCCCTTGAGGGTCGCTTCGGAGAAACCACGGCGTTTAAGACCGATCGTGTTCAGCCCCATGGTCTTGGCCCGGTCGCCCTGGGCGACCGTGTAGGGTGGAATATCCTGAACAACCATCGCCCCGCCGCTGATCATGGTATGGCAGCCGACCCGGCAGAATTGATGTACAGCCGCCAGTCCCCCGAGAATCGCCTGCTGCTCGACTTCGACATGGCCCGCCAGAGTCGCTCCATTGGCCAGGATCACCTGATCGTGAACGATGCAGTCATGAGCGACATGGGAATACGCCATGAACAGGCAGTCGTTGCCGACTCTGGTCACGCCACCGCCATCTCCCGTGCCTCGGTGCAGAGTGGCAAACTCACGGATGGTATTGCGGTCGCCAATTTTCAGGAAAGTCTCCTCCCCGGCGTATTTGAGATCCTGAGGAGGTGCACCGATAGAAGCGAACTGAAAAATTCGGTTGTCAGCACCGATCTCCGTCCAGCTGTCGATCACCGTGTGGGCACCGATCGTTGTCCCGGAACCGACGCTGACATGCTTGCCGATCACCGCATAAGGCCCGACTTCGACATCGGCTGACAGTTGTGCTGAAGGGTCGATGATTGCCGTGGAATGTATCATGAAAATTCCTATTTAGGGGCAAAGGTCGCCTTGAGCTCGGCTTCGGTAACCAGCTTGTCGGCAACCAGAGCCTTACCGGAGAAGGTGTAAATGCCTCTGCGTAAGCTGAGCAGTTCGAGTTCGATGGTAAGCAGATCGCCAGGCATGACCGGCCGACGGAATTTGGCTTTGTCGATACCGACAAAGTAGGGGACCTTGTCTTCGTCAACATCTTTACGCAAGTAGGCGTAGACTCCACCGACCTGGGCCATGGCCTCAAGAATCAGCACACCTGGCATAATCGGGTGTTCTGGGAAATGTCCCTGGAAGAAGGGCTCGTTGATGGTAACACATTTCTGGCCGACAATCCCTTTGTCGGCATCAAAGCTGACAATCCGATCGATCAGCAGAAACGGATAACGGTGTGGCAGATATTTCATGATCTCAAGGATATTGAGTTCCATCTCAACCTTGCTCCTTGTCAAGTTTCCCCTGCAATTCAGCCAGCTGCTGTTTGAGCCGCTGCAGTTCACGACGCATCTCAGGCAGGTGGGGAAGACACATTGACGATTTCAGCCATTCCCGGTGTGGCTGCATCGGCAACCCGGCCAGGTTCTGATTATCTTCGACATTTCTGGTGACACCTCCACGGCCGGCCACCGTCACATTGTCACCGACCCTGACATGGCCGGCGACCGCTGACTGGCCACCGAAAATAGCGTGCCGCCCGATTCTGGCGCTTCCAGCCACCCCGACCTGAGCCGTCAGGACACTGTGCTCACCGACTTCGACGTTATGAGCAATATGCACCTGATTATCGATTTTACAGCCGCGGCCGATCCTGGTGTCGCCGAGTGTTCCCCGGTCGACGCAGGCGCAAGCCCCGATCTCGACATCGTCTTCGAGGATGACCCGGCCAACCTGGGGGATCTTGAAATAGACCTCGCCGTCCGGGGCATAGCCGAAGCCGTCACTGCCGATCACGGCACCAGGTTGGAGGATAACCCGGTTACCCAACAGACACCCTTCCCGCACCGTGACATTGGCATGCAGCAGACAATCTTCACCGATTACAGCCTCCGGGTAGATCACCACGTTGGGATGCAGCCGACTGCCTCGACCGATGGTCGCCCCGGCACCGATGACGCAGCCGGGAGAGATCGCCACATCGTCTGCGACCCGGGCCTGCGGGTCAACATGAGCCTGAGGAGAAACCCCGTATCCAGCTTCAACGTCCCCGACAAACCAGGAGAGCACCTTTGCAAAAGCCAGGTAAGGATTTTTGACCAAAAGCAGTGGCCGGTCGAGTTCATGCTCGAGACCGGGATGAACAATGATCGCTCCGGCCCCGCAGTCAGCGAGCTTACTGCGGTACTTGGGGTTGGTCAGAAAGCTGATCTGCCCACTACCGGCCAGGTCGAGAGGAGCAACCCCCGTCAGGACAACCCCGGGATCGCCGATCACCTTACCTCCAACCAGTTCCGCCAGTTCCGCCAGAGTGGCCGATTTTGCCATGACTACTTCTTCTGGGCGTCGAACGCCTGGATCACCGAATCAGTCATATCGATGCTGCTGTCGGCATAGACCAGCGAGCTCTCGGTTTTCTCAAGAACCAGAGTATAGCCGTTTTTTTTGCCAACATCCTGGACCACTTTGAGAATATCCTCCAGAATCTTGCGGGTCAGATCGGCATCGGTCTGCTGCAGCTCTTCCTGAATATCCTTGGTGAACCGCTGATATTCCTTGAGTTTCTGCTGGTAATCACGCTCCTTGGCGCTGCGGGCCTCCTCGGAGAGCAGCATGGCCTGCTTTTCCAGGTCTTCCTTGAGCTTCTGCAACTCCTCCTGGCGCAGCTGGACTTCGGCATCGTAGGTTTCAACTTTGGACTTGATCTTCTCCTTGGCCATTTTACCGGCAGACGACAGATTCAAGGCTTTTTGCAGGTCAACATAGCCGACCTTCAGATCGGCAGCCGACACCGTTGTGGAAAAAATTCCGAACAAAATCGCAACGACAGTAAGCAGACGCAACATGATTAGACTCCTTTGGAAACAGTTAAAAATAGTGGATAGTATCCGATCAGAAGAAACGACCGATCATGAATTCGAATTTGGTGTCAGACTCCCAGGGTTCGGGATCGAGATTGTACCCCCACTCGAGGCGAAGCGGACCGAGCGGACTGCGCCAGCGAATCCCCCCGCCGGCACTGTAACGCCAGTCGTCAAACATGTCCTGACCGTCGCCCCAGGAATTACCGATATCGAAGAAGGCCACCCCCTTGATGCCAACATCGGGGACCAGCGGAAAGATATATTCGAGATTGGCAAAGGCCGCCTTTTCTCCCCCCAGGTAGTCTCCAGTCTCCAGGTCACGAGGACCGACCTCACGATTTTCAAAGCCGCGCAGCGTGTTGATTCCTCCGAGAAAAAACCGCTCATCGACCGGGACACCCTCATCTCCCATATCCTGCACATAGCCGATATTGCCATGCACAGAAAAGACTGTCCCCCAGAACAGCGGCCAGAAATGCCGATAGTCAACCACATACTTGCTGAACTTCTCATCGCCACCGATCCCGGCATATTCCCAGGAGACTTCGAGAACCCCGCCTGACGAAGGGTCGAGGCGGTTGTCAGTGGTGTTACGGGAAAAGGTGGTGGTAATCGATGAAATCGTCGACTCGCCTTCCTCCTCCTTGATGGTCAACGAAGCCTCCGGGTCGACATCGAAGATCTCTTTTTGATCGTAGCGATAAACAACCAGAATCCGTGAATATTCTCCGACCGGATGCCCGCCCTTGAGAGCTCCACCCGTTACTTTACGGCTGAAATCGGTCCATTCTCGTTCGGTCTTGTAAAGTTCGAAGCCAAGCACCCAGCGGCTGTCGAGAAAGTACGGGTCGGTCAGACCAACCTGGTAGGTAGTGCTCTCTCCACCGACAGAGCCCGCCAGGTTGAGCTTCCAGCCACGGCCGAGGAAGTTCTCCTGGGTCATCGAACCCTGGCCGACGAAACCTTCCACCGAGGAATAGCCGGCACCGATACTGAAAGTCCCGGTCGGACGCTCGGTGACCTTGACGTTGACATCGATCAACTCCGGAGCGCTTCCCTCGTTAGTGGTGATGTCGACGGTCTCGAAAAAGCCGAGGTTATTGATCCGAGCCTTGCTTCGTTTGAGATCGGAAGCGTTGTAGAGCTCACCTTCGATCAGTTTCATTTCGCGGCGGATCACCTTGTCACGGGTCTTGGTGTTGCCGGAAACATTAATCCGCTCAATCGACACCTGTGGCCCCTGCTCGATATCGAGCATGATGTCAATCGTCTGCTCAGCGTCGTTGACACGGGTCAGGGGCGCGACGTTGACATAGGCGTACCCTTTGTCGGCATAGAGGTCGGTCACCACAACCACCCCTTGACGCAGCTTCTCGCGCGAAAAGACATCGCCCGGCTCCATATCGACCCGATTGAGAATCTCCCCCTTTCGGTCGATCAGGTCGCCCTGAGCGTCAATTTTGCCGAGCCGGTACTGGTCCCCCTCTTCAACCTTGATCAGCACCAGCATATTGTGGTTGTCGTTAACCAGGGAAATCACCGGCTCTCTGACCTTGACCCGCACATGGCCAACATTGTAGTAGAGATCGGCAACCCGTTCGAGGTCCTGCTCAAGGAGCAGCTCGTCATAATTGCCGCGCCCGGTCAGCCACGACAGGAACCATTTTTCCTGCGTCTCCATGGCATCCCGCAGTTCACCACTATCAAAGACCTCATTCCCCTCGAAGCGGATCTCCTTGATCCTGACCAAAGGACCTTCATCGATTTTGAAAACCACCGTCGACTCGTTGTCATCGTTGATCTCACTGTCGGCAGTGATCTGTGCCGCATAGTAGCCTTCCTTGACATAAGCCGACTTGATGGCATCGATACTGCGGCTGACCTGGTAAGGATCGAAGATATCGGGGACCTTGACCGTCACCGTTTCGCGCAGTTTGCTCTCTTCGAGTTCATCATTCCCCTCGAAGCGCACCCCGCGCACCAGCGGACGCTCGACCAGGTTGAACCTGAGAAGTTTGCCGTCACCCAACGGTTCGGCCTCGACGGCGATGTCGGCAAAGCGTCCCAGGCGATAGATGGCCTGGATCGCCCGGTCCACATCCTCGGAGGAGATTGTCTGACCGACCCTGAGGCTGATGGCACTGAGCACGTCGCTGACCTTGACCCGACTGGTCCCCTCAACCTCGATATCGGTCAACAGAAAGCTTTCGCCCGCCCAGGCAAACGTGGTCAGTGACAGAAACAGTAGGAGAGTGATAACCCTCTTCAGCATCAATTTAATAATCCTTCCGGCAGCAGTCTGACTGCAAATCGGCTTATTTTATGAAATCGTTCCTGACAATGCAAACGCTAATCCGGCCAATCAACCCCTGACCATCTATCCATTATCGGCCAGGCCTGCCAGCTGCCCATCCACCATATGCAGAGTGCGGTCCATGCGCTGCGCCACCTGACTGCTGTGGGTGACAATGACCATGGTCAGCTGATGCTGTTCATGCAGTTGATCGAGCAGAGCCAGAATCTCGTCGGATGTTGCGCTGTCGAGATTGCCAGTCGGCTCGTCAGCCAACAGCAGTCGGGGTGACATGACCAGAGCCCGGGCAATAGCGACCCGCTGCTGCTCACCCCCGGAGAGCTGGCCCGGCTTGTGGGAAACACGATGATCGAGACCAACCGAAGCAAGCAACCGTTCCGCCCGCTGGCGGGCCTCGGCCCGTGCACCACGGCTGACCAGCACCGGCAACATGACATTTTCCAGGGCGCTGAACTCGGGGAGCAGCTGGTGAAACTGGAAGACAAAACCGATGGTGCGGTTGCGAAAGGTATCGAGCTCGGCGCTGCCGAAACGGAAGATGTCCTGGCCATGAAACGTCACCGAACCGCCGCTTGGACGGTCAAGGCCACCCAGCAAATGCATCAGAGTGGTCTTGCCGGCTCCGGAAGCACCGACCACGGCAATCCTCTCGGCAGCTTCGATATCGAAGCTGACCTTGCGCAGAACCTCGATCTCGCCTCTTTCGGTAGGAAATTTCCGGCTCAGTTCACGAACGACGATCATTGCCCGGCCCTATTCATAACGCAGGGCCTCGGCCGGATCCATGCGCGCAGCTCGCCAGGCGGGGTAGACCGTGGCCAAAAGCGAGATACTCATGGCGACGATTACCACGGCGATCACATCAGCGGAGTTGACCACCGAAGGAAACTTGTCCATGCCGTAGACGCTCTCCTCGAAAATCTTGACGTGCAGCAGCCCCTCCAGCCACTTGATGATCGGATCGGCATTGCGAGCAATCAGCAGGCCAAGAGCTGTTCCGAGCAGTGTTCCGAGCGTGCCGATGATCAATCCCTCGAGGACAAAAATCTTCATGATGCTGCGTGAGGTCGCACCCATCGAGCGCAGAATGGCAATATCGCGGTGCTTTTCCATGACGACCATGATCAAAGTGGTGGCGATATTGAAAGCGGCGACCAGCACGATGATGCCGAGAACGATGAACAGACCGAGCTTCTCAAGCTTCAGGGCGGAGAGAAACGAACCGAACATCTCCTCCCACGAACGGACCGCATAGGGATAACCGTAGACTTCGCGCAAGGCAGCGGCCACCGGGCGGGCCTGGTCGAAACCTGCGACCTCGACCTCGACGCCGCTGACTCCGGTGCCGAGATCGAAAAAGGCTTGGGAAACAGCCAGGTCGATATAGGCAAAATAGGTATCGAGAAAGCCGCCGCGCTGGGTGAAGATGGCCACCACCCGAAACGGCTTCATCTTCGGGATCATACCGAACGGCGTGATGCTGAACATCGGCGGTATCACGTTGATGGTCTCCCCCACAGAAACCCCGAGGGAAGTCGCGGTATCGAGGCCGATGATGATACCGGGAATCGGACTTGCCGGATCATAGAGCAGCTGCTCGACCGTCTGGTCGGCGAAGGTCAGAAAATCCTGGCGGAATACCTTGTGACCGGCAGCAACCCCTTTGACGTTGACCGCCGCCACGTTGCGGTTGGACAGCAACATCGCCTCTTTGCTGACAAAGGGGGCGGCTCCGATCACCAGCGGCGCAAGCTGACCAGCCTGTTCAACGACTTCATTAACGTTATCGAGCTCTTCGCCATGTTTTTGAATCAGGACATGGGGGATGTTGCCGAGGATCTGCTGACGTACCCCGTCGTGAAAACCGGTCATCACCGCCAGCACCACAATCAGGGCCGCGACACCAAGGGTCACTCCGGCGATCGAAATGAAAGAGATCACCGAGATAAAGGTCTGCTTGCGCTTGGCGCGCAGGTAGCGAAGACTGACAAACAGTTCGTAGGACATCTGCTCCCATCACTTCAGGTGCGACAAGAAAGGGCCTGGTCACAACTCCCAGGTCAGGGCTTCTCCGACCGCAACTGCGGGAAAAGAATTACGTCGCGGATCGACGGCGAGTTGGTCAGCAGCATCACCAGACGGTCGATGCCGATCCCTTCGCCGGCAGCAGGCGGCAGGCCGTACTCAAGGGCACGGATATAATCCTCATCCATGGCGTGAGCCTCCTCATCGCCCGCCTCCTTTTCGGCCAACTGCTTGATAAACCGTTCCTTCTGATCGTCCGGATCGTTAAGCTCGGAGAAGGCATTGGCCAGTTCGCGCCCGACGATGAACAGCTCGAAACGATCCACCACCGAGGGATTCTGGTCGTTCTTGCGTGAAAGAGGAGAGACCTCAGTCGGGTATTCGGTGATGAAGGTCGGGTTCCAGAGCTGCGGTTCGGCGACCTCATCGAAGATTTCGGTAAGCAGTTTGCCGTGGCCGATCCGCGGGTCGAGGTCAAGACCGATTTTTTTGCTGTAGTCGAGCAGGGTCTTACGATCGTCCAGATCGGCTTCGCTGAGGTCACTGTATTTGACAATCGCCTGTCCCACACTCAGACGCTGCCAGGGGCGACTCAGGTCGACCTGGCGCTCGCCATAGGGGATAGTCAGGCTGCCGCAGACTTCCCTGGCGACATGACAGATCAACTCCTCAGTGAAGTCCATCAGCTCCTGGTAGGTGGCGTAAGCCTGGTAGAACTCCATCATGGTAAATTCGGGATTGTGCTGTATCGAGATCCCCTCGTTGCGGAAGTTGCGGTTGATCTCGAAAACCCGTTCGAAACCGCCAACGACCAGCCGCTTGAGGTAGAGCTCCGGAGCGATGCGCAGGAACAGGTCCATCTTGAGGGTGTTGTGGTGGGTGACAAACGGCTTGGCGGTCGCGCCCCCGGCAATCGGCTGCATCATCGGCGTCTCGACCTCGAGAAAGTCGCGGCCGACCATGAACTGACGGATCAGACCGACGATCCGGCTGCGGGTACGGAACACCTCACGCACCTCGGGGTTGACGATCAGATCGAGGTAGCGCTGGCGGTAGCGGGTTTCAACATCGGTCAGGCCATGCCATTTTTCAGGAAGCGGCAGCAGCGATTTGGTCAGCACACGAATTGTCGCGGCGCGCAGAGAGAGCTCACCGGTCTTGGTCCTAAACGGCTGGCCGGTTACGCCAACAATGTCGCCAATATCGAAACGACGAAACGTTTCGAACGGCTCTTCTCCGACCTCGTTTCTGGCAACATAGACCTGAAGGCGCCCAGTGCGGTCCTGCAGCTGAATAAAGGCCGCCTTGCCGAAATCGCGCTTGGCCATGATTCTTCCGGCCACGGCGTAATCGGCAGCGGTAGACTCAAGAGCCTCGGCATCATGGTCGGCATGAGCTTGCAAAATGGCGGCGCTGGTGTGACTGACCCGGAAATCGTTGGCGAACGGGTTAAGACCCTGGCCACGAAGCTCTTCAAGCTTGGCCCGGCGCTGGGCAATTATTTCATTAGGACTTTCTGTCGACATCAGACTTTTTCCTTCGCTACAGGCAACAGATGGGCACAAGCCGCTGCTCAGCGCAGCAGATAGGCCTCGATGAAACCGTCAAGGTCGCCGTCGAGCACTCCATCAGCATTGCCGACTTCATGACCTGTACGGTGATCCTTGACCATCCGGTAGGGATGGAGGACATAGGAGCGGATCTGGCTTCCCCAGGCAATCTCCTTCTTTTCGCCAGCCAGAGCTTCGGCTTCGCTCTCCTTCTTTTCCATCTCCAGTTCGTAGATACGGGCTTTGAGCTGCTTCATTGCCACTGCCCGGTTCTTGTGCTGGGAACGTTCATTCTGGCAGCTGACCACGATTCCGGTCGGAATATGGGTGATGCGGATCGCTGAATCGGTCTTGTTAACATGCTGACCGCCAGCGCCACTGGCTCGATAGGTATCGACCTTGAGATCTTTATCCTGGATATCGACCTCGATATCGTCGGAAAGCTCTGGAAAGACAAAGACCGAGCAGAAGGATGTGTGGCGCCGGGCATTGGCATCGAAGGGGGAAATACGCACCAGCCGGTGGATCCCCTTCTCCGCCTTCAGGTAACCGTAAGCATAGGGGCCGCTGACCGTAAAAGTCACTCCTTTGGCACCCGCCTCATCGCCGGGCTGGTACTCGGTGATCTCGGTCTTGAATCCCTTGCGTTCGGCCCAGCGCAGATACATGCGCAACAACATTTCAGCCCAGTCCTGGGCTTCGGTCCCTCCCGCCCCGGCGTTGATACTGACGATGGCATCGGTAGCGTCGTGCTCACCGGAGAGCATGCGAGCAAACTCCATCTGCTCGACACGACGCACCAGGGGAGGAAGCAGGGAGCGAACCTCTTCGAGGGTCTCGCTATCCTCACCCTCGTTGCCAAGTTCGCACAACACCAACAGGTCTTCAAGTTCCCGGTGGGAATCGTCCCAGCCGGCCACCTGATTGTGCAGGGCGGTCCGCTCTTTTAGAACCTCCTGGGCCTTCTCGTTGTCGTTCCAGAATTCCGGGCGGGCAACCTCGGCTTCAAGCTCGCTGACCCGCTCACGCCTGGCATCGATGTCAAAGGGACCTCCTCAGCTCGGCGAGCTTTTCCCTTAGATTTTCCAGTAATTCGATCTCTTCGCGAAACATAAAGGCACCTTTGAAGTTAAAAGTTGAACGGGAGATTATACCCGCCCACCAAGGGGCAAACAAGGGGAGATTAAAGATATTGGTCGTTTTTTCACTGCAACCAAAGGCCGTTGCTGCAACGCCTCGAAACGGTCTGTCACAACCGCCGCCGGGTCTGCCAGAGCCACAGAAGACTGACCAGTACAAACAGCAGCGGGATCGCATCACCGGTTCGGGCATAGAAGCCGGGAGAAGCACCGAGACCGACCCGGCTGGACAGAACGGCTTCTTCAAACAGCGCCGTTCGTCGAGTGATTTCTCCAGACGGGGCGATAAAAGCCGAGATCCCGGTGTTGGCCGCCCGCGCCACCCAGACCCGGTTCTCGATGGCCCGAAAGCGAGCCATGGCGAGATGCTGCTCCGGAGCCGAGGACCGACCGAACCAGGCATCGTTGGTGATATTGACCAGCAGATCGCTCCCCTGGCGCACATAGCTTCTGGCCAATTCCGGAAAAATCACCTCATAGCAGATCAGCACCCCGAGTTGATGACTACCTAGGGGCAGCGGCCTGATTTCTCCGGGAGAAAAATCGCCGATACCGACCACCAACTTATCGACAAACGGCAGCAGCCAATCGAGTGGTACATATTCACCGAAGGGGACCAGGTGGATCTTGTCGCTGCGGCCGGTCAGACGCCCGCGACTGTCAAGAAGAAAGGCGCTATTGAGAAAGCGTATCTGCCCATCGGCCTGCCGATAGGCCGGGCTGCCAAACAGCAGCGAGCTGCCGCTCTCAATCGCCAGGCTGTCGACCTGTCGACTCAGGGGACCGCCATCCTGGTAGTAGAAAGGGGTCGCCGCTTCCGGCCAGACCAACAGATCGCTGCCCCCCGCCGTCACTACCGATCGGGACAGCCGCTTATAGTTGTCGAGAGTCTGCTGCAGAAAGGCCGGGCTCCATTTCAAGTCCTGAGGGACATTCCCCTGCACCAGCCCGACATTGAGAGAAGGGCGTTCGACCGGCTTTTCGGTGAGACGCCAATGACCGTAGCCGAGATTGGCAGCCAGCAGCAGACCGAACACCAACATGGCAATAATCGGAGCCCTCTGGCCCTGCGCATCTCGCAGGGCCAGCCAGCACTCTGCAACAACCGTATTGCTCAGGATCAGCAGGTAGCCAATACCATAGACGCCGAACAGATCGGCCGACTGAATCACCGGCAGCCACGCCTGCTGGGAATAACCAAGGCTCGCCCAGGGAAAACCGGTCAGCACAATCGCTCTGAGCAATTCCAGAGCCACCCACAGCACCGGCAGGGTCAGGACGTAAGAGTAGCCGCATACTTCGCGCAACCGGCAGGCGCCCCAGGTGGCGCATCCCCAGAACAGAGCCAGATAGGCGACCAGCAGCAGATAGGCCGCCAGCGACACCACCAACGGCAGTCGCCCGTAGGTGGTCATCACGATATTGAGCCAGTAGAGAACTGCGGCGAAGAAGAAAAAACCAGCGACAAAACCGCTCTTGAACGGCCGGTGGCGCATGACCACGACCAACGGGGCCAGCCCGAACCAGGCCAACAGCGGCAGGTCGGGGGCGGGGAAGGCCATTGCCGTGAGCAGGCCGGCGAGGGCTGCCGGGACAAGCAGAGCGAAGGGAGGCAGTCGGCGCATAGGCGCTAACTGGTTCCGGAGCTATCAGCGGCCTGCTCTCTCCAGACCCGCACCTTGCGCACCTTGCGTTCGTCCGATTCGACCACCATCAAGGACAAACCACCCGCCTGGACCGTCTCTCCGGCTTTCGGCACATGGCCCAGCAGGTGAAACAGGTAACCACCGACCGTATCGAACTTCTCTCTGGCAATCTCTATACCGAAAAATTCTTCAAGGTCTTCGACGTTGATGCGGGCATCGACCAGCAGTGATCCATCTTCCTGCGGCTGGGTCCAGTCTTCCTCGAGATCGTATTCATCCTGAATGTCGCCGACAATCTCCTCAAGCAGATCCTCGATGGTGATCAACCCGGATGTCCCACCATACTCATCGACGGCAATGGCGATATGCACCCGCTTGGTCCGAAAATCGACCAGCAACGCCTCGATGCGTTTGGTCTCGGGAATAAACTGCGGGGTGCGCATGACCTGGCCGAGCTGCAGGTCATCGAGACTTTCCCCCCAGTAGCGCAGCAGATCCTTGGCGTAAACTACTCCGACAATGCGATCGGTGGTCCCCTCGAACACCGGGATCCTTGAATGTCCGGACTTTAGGATCAACTCAAGGATGTGGCGGGCGCCGCTCTCGACCGAGCAACAGACCATGTCCATACGCGGCACCATGACCTCCCGCACGACAGTGTCGCCGAACTCGAAGATCGACTGCAGCATATCGCCTTCGGCTTCGTTGAGTATCCCTTGCTCCTCGGAACTGTTGATCGCTTCCTGCAACTCTTTCTCCGTGAGCGCACGGCGTTTGCCAGGGAGCAGACGTTTGAGGCTTTCGATCAGGGAACCCTGCTCCCCGTTGCTGTCATCATCCACCTGCGAGCTACCTCCTTGCCATTAAAAAAGGATGGCGATACGTTATGCAACCCTCTCAGTGTGAGGTTTTATGCAAAAGCATTTTAAGAGACCATCTGGCTGCGCACCAGGGCGAACAACTCCTGTTCCCGTTGCTCCATAAGCCGGGCTTCCTCCTCGGTCCCCCGTTCATGGTCGTAACCAAGCAGATGCAGAATGCCATGCAGCAGCAGAAAACAGATCTCCTGGTCGACAGCGATCCCCGCCTCGGCCGCATCCCTGGCGGCAGTCTCCGCAGAAATCACCACATCACCGAGCAGATCGGGCTGGACACCGGCTCCCGCCCCTTCCTGCATGGCAAAGGAGATCACGTTGGTCGGCCGGTCCTTGCCGAGATAATCACGATTCAGTTCACGGATCTGTGCGTCGTCGACAATCAGCACCGACAAGCGCGCCTCAGGACATCCCGAGGCGCTTAAGATCGTCCGTGCTGCCTTTCGCAGCGGGCGTTTCAGCAGTCTGACTTTCCTTTGCTGGTTTTCGATCGCTATCTTCAGCATCTTTTTTTGAAAGCCTTTCCAGATTTCTTTCCTTGCTGACCGGCTCCGGGTAGTCGATACGGTGGTGGAAAATGCCGGCCAGAATCCGATTGAAGCTCTTGGCGATATTGTGCAGATCCTTGAGAGTCAGTTCGCATTCGTCGAGCTGACCATCGATGAAGATGTTGTTGATGATCTTTTGCACCATCCCCTGCACCCGGGCCTGAGTCGGATCAGTCAGGGTCCGGCTGGCCGCCTCGACAGCATCGGCCAGCATAATCAGCGCCGCCTCACGGGTCTGTGGTTTGGGCCCGGGGTAACGGTAGTCGCGCTCATCAACCTGTTGCACCCCCGGATCGGCCTTGCTCTTGGCCCGGTCGTAAAAGAACTTCATCAGGCTGGTGCCATGGTGTTGGCGAATGATGTCGATCTGCAGTTGGCCGAGACGGTGCTCACGCGCCATCTCCACCCCATCTTTGACATGGGCCATGAGGATCAGGGCACTCATCGAGGGTGCCAACTTGTCGTGACGATTCTCCTGGGCCCCAACATTCTCGATGAAATAGAGCGGTTTTCTGATCTTGCCGACATCGTGATAGTAGGCGGCCACCAGCACGGTCAGAGAGTTGACGCCGATCGCCTCGGCCGCCGCCTCGGCTAGGTTGCCGACGATGATCGAATGGTGATAAGTCCCCGGAGCCTGCACCATCAGTTCGCGCAGCAGGGGGTTGTTCATGTTGGCCAGCTCCAGCAGCTTGAGATTGGTCGAATAGCGGAACAGCGATTCCACCAACGGGATAATCCCGATCACCATGACTGCCGTGATCATCCCCCCAGCCAGGCTCAGGCTAAGCTTGTAGACCAACTGAAGATCGAGCGGCTTGCTGGTCATCAGGTGCAGGGAAAAGACGATCAGGAAATTGAACAGCCCAACCCGCAGACCAGCCCGATACAGGGAAGATCGCTCGGCGAGGTGCTTGACCCAATGCGCGGCAGCCAGCCCACTGACCAGCGAGAAGACCAGAATGGTAAAACTGCCGCCAAACAGGAATCCGGCAACGACAGCCGTCACCACGGCAAACACCATGGCGAATTCCGAATTCAGAACAATCCGCACCAGCATGGTGCCGACCGCAAAGGGGAAAGCATAGTAGTAAACACTCTGCTCAATGTAAGCGAACGTCGAGCCCAACGCCGCAGCAATCAGAATCGCCACCTTGAGCAGGACGACCAGCCCGACAAAGGTGCTGGACAGAAACAGCAGGTCGCGATTGGACGGGCGGTACTTGCGTATATTGCTCACGGCAAAACGGTGACTAATGAACACCAGCAAGAACAGCGAACCGAGCAGGCCGAAGGCTTTGCGCCAGAAATCTTCAGGTTGTTCATCACGCTTGAGCGCATCAAGTTTCTGCGCCTGGCTGGCACTGATACGATCCCCCTCGCGAACGATCATCTCACCCTTCTTGACCTGAGTCAGCACCGGCTGGACAGACTCTCGGGCGGTTTGCCTGCGCCGCTCGGTCTCGCTCTGGTTGAAGGAGATGTTCGGTCGTAACAGGGGGAGCAGCAGCTCTTCGAGAACCTGTCGCTGAGCCTGGGTCCAGTCATCCGCAGCCAGCTCCTGGCGAACCAGATCCTGGAGGTCACCAAGGCTGATCACCCTCGACTGTTCACTGTCAGCAACCTCCGTCTGGTTGTCGAGACTGCGGAAGACCACCCCGTGCAGGCGGTCGGCCTCGAACAGCTTGAGGTTGCCGGCCACCCGCTGCCGGTAGATCCGGTGCAGGATCTGTTCAACCTGGGACTGAATATCTGGACGCCGGACCAGCTCAAGCAGGGTTGAGAGCCGTCTGGCGCTGAACTTGAAACCGAGATTGGTCTCCAGTTCCGACAACAGCCTGGCCGGCTCCAGTCGGGCGGTTGCGTCGCGGGCCAGGTAATCGAACAGGGGAGTAATGCGCGCAGTGATGGTGCGGTGGGCCAATGGGTCGAAATCGTAGAGCAGCGGGACCGTCTCAACCGCCGCAACCTGCTTTTTCGCGGTCAGTTCATCGTCAGGAATCAGCAGATCGGAAGACGCCTTGATGTCCCGCGGGGCAATATCGCCGGCCGTGAAATCGACTGGAGTCAACGTCCCTTTCGGAACAATGATGAAGGTCAACAGCAGGACCAGCAGTAACAGCAGCAGTGTGCGTTGCAGACGCTCATCATCCCCGCTCACCTCCCTCGGGGAAAAGAACGAGCGACTGGTGGTTGTCACCGTTTTTCTAGTCTCCTTGGTCATGAACTTGACGTCCGGATTCCCTCTGGCGAGCGACGATCATAGGCCTGGACAATCGACTGCACGATGGGATGTCGCACCACATCGCGATCGGAAAAACGGACAAAACGCACCCCTTCGACCGTCGACAGGACGTCCATGGCATCGAGCAGTCCGGATGGCTTGTCGCGGGGCAGGTCAATCTGGGTGACATCTCCGGTAATTACCGCACGGCTACCAAACCCGAGGCGGGTCAGGAACATCTTCATCTGCTCGGTGGTGGTATTCTGCGCTTCATCGAGAATTACGAAAGCGTCGTTGAGAGTCCGGCCGCGCATGAAGGCGAGAGGAGCGACCTCGATAACCTGTTGATCGATCAGCGACTGGCCCTTTTCGAAGTCCATCAGGTCATAGAGAGCATCGTAGAGGGGACGCAGGTAAGGATTAACCTTCTCGGCAAGATCGCCAGGCAGGAACCCGAGCTTTTCACCGGCCTCAACGGCAGGCCGAACCAGAACGATCCGCCGAATCTGCTTTTTGGCGAACATGGCCACGGCCATAGCCATGGCCAGATAGGTCTTGCCGGTACCCGCCGGACCGATTCCGAACACCACATCCTTGTCGCGCATGGCGTCGACATAGGCCTTCTGAGCAAGGGACTTGGGGGCCACGGTCTTGCCACGGCTGGAGACCACCACAGTATCGAGGAACACGTCTTTGAGACTGGCAGTGATCTCGGAATGAAGAATCCGCCCAGCGTACTCAATGTCGGCCGAGCGTAGAGGAAAACCGGCCGCCAGCAAGCTGGTGAGTTCATCGAGAATCCGACAGGTCAGTTCAACCTGCGAACCGGAGCCTTCGACCAGGGCCGTCCCCCCCTTGGAGCTGAGTCGGGCCCCGGTCAGACGTTCGATCTGGCGCAGGTGACGATTCTGCTGGCCGAACAAGGCATGGGCCAGAGCCGGATTGTCCGGCACGAAGTTTTGTTGCTGCAGGTTGTCGTCCAAAAGGAAACCTTAAGATCATACGAGAGACTGCCGGCATAGATACCATCAAAGCCGTCGAGAAATCAATCCTGTTGACTATTGACGCCCGTTCCAGACGGAAATAATGGCTTCCAATTTCAGGTCGATGTGCTATAAAAAAGAGCTCGACAGCTGAACACAGACGCATTACCAACAAACCTTGCAAAGGGGTACATTCATGAGTGAAATCATCGATATCTATGCACGAGAAATCCTCGATTCCCGGGGCAACCCGACTGTAGAAGTGGAAGTCTACCTGGAGAGCGGGGTCATGGGCCGCGCTGCAGTGCCGAGCGGGGCCTCCACCGGTGAGCGCGAAGCCCTGGAACTCAGGGATGGCGACCGGCAGCGTTATCTCGGCAAAGGGGTACTCAAAGCTGTCAAACATGTCAACGAGGTGATTTCCGAGGCGCTGCTTGGCTGGGAAGCCTCAGACCAGACCGGCATCGACCGCAAACTGCTGGAACTGGACGGGACCGATTTCAAGAGCAACCTGGGGGCCAACGCCCTGCTCGGTGTCTCCCTGGCGGTGGCCAAAGCGGCCTCCGAGGAAGCCGGACTGCCGCTTTACCAGTATCTCGGCGGCGCCAACGCAAAGGAACTGCCACTGCCGATGATGAATATCATCAACGGCGGCGAACACGCCGACAACAATGTCGACATTCAAGAGTTCATGATCATGCCGGCCGGCGCAACAAACTTTGCCGAAGCCCTGCGCATGGGGGCGGAGATTTTTCATGCCCTGAAGAAAGTCCTCAAGGACCGGGGGTACAACACTGCGGTCGGTGACGAAGGCGGCTTTGCCCCGGACTTGAAAAGCAATGAAGAGGCCCTTGAGGTGATCATGGAGGCGACCAAAGCCGCCGGCTACCAGCCCGGGACAGATGTGCTGCTCGCCCTCGATGTCGCTTCCAGCGAATTGTACAAGGATGGCAAGTACCTTCTCGAAAACGAGGTCCAGCCGGAAAAATCAGCCGCCGACTTGGTCGAATTCTATGCTGACCTGGTCGATCGCTACCCGATCATCTCCATCGAAGACGGAATGGCAGAGAACGACTGGGAAGGCTGGAAGCTGCTCACCGAGCGCCTTGGCGAGCGAATCCAGCTGGTAGGAGACGACCTGTTTGTTACCAACACCAAAATTCTCGCCGAAGGGATTGAAAAAGGGATTGCCAACTCGATCTTGATTAAGGTCAACCAGATCGGCACCCTCACCGAGACCCTCGAGGCGATCGAGAAGGCCAAACGCGCCGGCTACACCGCCGTGGTCTCCCACCGCAGCGGCGAGACCGAAGACACCACCATCGCCGATCTGGCCGTCGCCACCAACGCCGGGCAGATCAAGACCGGTTCCCTGTGCCGCACCGACCGGGTCTGCAAGTACAACCAGCTGCTGCGCATCGAAGATGAACTCGGCGATGTCGCGCTGTTCCGCGGTAGCGAGGTCTTCTACAACCTCAGGTAACGACCACCGACAGCAGCATCTACACGTTCTGACCGCAAGGCCCGCCGGATCTCCCCGGCGGGCCTTGGCTTTGAGCGAGACTATTCTTGCGAACGAAACCAGCGGTCAAACCAGGTGCGATGATCCTTCTCGGAGAGAATCTTCAGATCGTTGGGCCCCAGCCACACCCCCCCGCACCCGGGGCACTTGTCGAGGGGAACGTCCCGAAACTCCATCGGCTGGATCGGCTCGCCGCACTTCGGACAACGGTTTTTACAAAACTTACGGATCAACTTTTCGTGGGTCTGCTGCTGAATCCGCTCGATCAACGCCTTGTCCAGTTCATAAAAATACTGATTCTCCAAGGCTTTCTTGCGCTCTTCCCATGCATCCGCCATGACATCACCTCCCTGAAATCACAAGCCTTTTATAGATTATAACCGGCCTTAGCGGGACATCAAGGGCGGAACAACCTTCTCAGCGATCGAAAAGTCTCAGTTGTCCAGCGCCATAGGCGGCCCCTTTGCCGATCCCGCACAGAGTCGCCAGAGCGACAATCCAGCCGAGCTGCGCATTATCGGGCCCTTCGACGGTCAGATGCCCGGTGACTCCGCCGACAGGGTCATGGTCTTCACCGAGCTGACGCCAATCGTGCCAGTTCCAGCCGGAGTCGACTTCAGCGACCCGGCTCGCAGCATCGAGCAACCAGCCGGCCTCATCAGCCAGTTCCAAACCGCAACAGGCGTAGAGCAGGGAGCTTACCCGACGCAGCATAAACGGAAAAAGCTGAGTAAATTTTGGCGCCCGCAACAATCGCCCTCGGTGGAGAAGTCTTGCCGGCGTTATCACTTCGATACGGTATGCCCGGCCAGCAGGGAGGCAGTCCTCCAGCGCACTGTCAATCGTTACGATTTGCGGGGCCAGCGACTCAAGTGACATCTTCTGCCGCCAGAAGACGCGCTGCTGACCATCCTCGCCGACACTGGCCACCTCGGTCAATTCGAACAAGCCTTCGCCCCGCGCCAGACCGCTCCGACCGAGGTTCTGCAGACAGAGGATAAAATCAGCCATCAACTGGATGGCACTGCCGAAAAACAGGGTCTCGATAACAAGCCGATCTCCAGCTTCCAACTTCTGATCAGCGATGCCGTTTGGGTGAACGACAAAGCCGGGCGAAGGTTTCTGGAATCTTTTGACCGCAAACGGATCGGAACTTAGTGGCGGATCGAACAGGCGCCTCAAGCGCAGCTCAGGGTCCTCACCCCGTCCCACAAAACCCTGACGGGCCGCCATCATCAAAGGACGACGCAGTCGCAGCAGATCGCCTTGCAGCAAATCGCAGGGCGACAGAAAGTCGAGGGCGAACCGAACCCGACACAAGTCGGCAGAGTTCAGTGAGGGGGGCCAATCGTTCATCGTTCTCATTGCGACACGACGCTGTTTCTGTTAGAGTCCCGACAGGTTATCCTGTCAGCCAACCATTCGATCGGTATTCACCTTGATGAACAATCAACCTTCACCGCTCCGATTTGAGCTCCTCGCCAAGGATTCCTCATCCCGAGCCAGACGCGGCCGGGTTCATACAGTCAGCGGAACCATTGAAACGCCAATCTTCATGCCGGTCGGTACCCACGGGGCCCTCAAGGCGATGACTCCCGCCCAGGTCGATGAGGCCGGAGCCCAGATCATTCTGGCCAACACCTACCACCTCCACCTCAAACCGGGGGAGGGTTTGGTCGACAAGGCTGGAGGACTGCACCGTTTCATGAACTGGGCAAAGCCGATCCTTACTGACAGCGGTGGATTTCAGGTCTTCTCCCTGCCCAGAAAAGAGATTACCGACGACGGGGTCTTTTTCAAACACGAAGTGAGCGGCGAGCGTATTTTTCTCGGGCCGAAGGAGGCGACCGTCATTCAAAACCTCCTCGGAGCCGATATCATCATGGCCTTCGACGAGTGCATCCCCTACCCGGCCACCCATGACTACGCAGCGAAATCGATCCGTAAAACTTTGCGCTGGGCCGAGGCCTGTCTCAAGAATCACCAGCGCACGGATCTTCAGGCGCTGTTCGGCATCGTTCAGGGGAGTGTTTACGACGACCTGCGCCGGCAATGCGCCCAAGCGTTGACAGCCATGGACTTCCCGGGCTATGCGATAGGGGGCGTGAGCGTCGGTGAGGGGCTTGAACTGTTGAAGAAGGTCGTCAACGACACCGAACCCTACCTGCCCGAGCACAAGCCCCGCTACCTGATGGGGGTCGGTCTGCCGGAGGATATTCTCGAAAGCATCGAGCGCGGCATGGACATGTTCGATTGCGTGATCCCGACCCGCTACGCACGGAGCGCAACCCTCTTTACCCGGCGCGGTAAAATCCGCCTCACCAATCGCCGTTACCGGCGCGATTTCTTCCCGGTCGATCCAACCTGCGACTGTTACTGCTGCCGCAACTTTACCCGCGCCTACCTGCACCACCTCTACAACGCCAACGAAGTCCTCTCTGCAACCCTGGCAGCCATCCACAACGTCCAGTTCTATCTGACGATGGTCGGTGGCGCCCGAACAGCCATCGAGCAGGGCGTCTATACTGAATTCAAACGCGACTTCCTCGACGAATACGGGCGCGACGACGGTCGTAGCGGAGATTGACGCTCCCGCAGTCGGCCGGCAGAATGGGGCCATGGCTGACACACAACCATCACCCACAATCGACGCCGACCTCGCGCGCCGACTGCATCGCGCCCTGCTGGCCAGCAGCGAAGAGCTGTTTCAGATCATTCAGGACCCGGCCATGGAGGTCCTGAACAATGCGCTAAAAAATCGGCACCTCCATGAAGACCACCTCAAAGCACTCCTCAAGCGCCGCGACCTGCGCGAGAATCTTCTCAAGGCCGTCTATCATCACGACCATCTCAAGCGTAGCCACGCCCTCAGACTGGCCCTGGTCAAGAACCCGACCACCCCGGGACCGATCGTACTGACCATCCTGCCGCAGCTGCACCTCTTTGAGCTGGTCAACCTCTGCTTCATGCCCGGCATCACCCCTGATCAGAAATACGCGGTGGAGAGAGCGATTGTGCAGAGGTTGCCGACCACGGAACTTGGCAACCGCATGACTTTGGCGAGACGGGCGACAGCCACGGTAGTCGGGGAGATTCTCAAGAGCGGCGAGATACAGTTGGTGGAGATCTGTCTGAACAATCCGCGCCTGCGCGAGGTGACGATTTTGCAGTTTCTCAACGGGGCAAATTCCACGGCGGAAACCATCTCGATGGTCGCTCGCCACTCGAAATGGAAAACCCGCCCCAACCTGCGGATGGCGATCCTCAAAAACCGACGCACGCCAGCAGTCTGGTTCACTCTGTTTCTGCCGAGCCTTCGCACCACCGATATCCGCAGCCTGCTCGCCTCACGGCGACTCAACCCGAACCAGAAAAAACTGACTGAAGGGGAACTTGCTAAACGAGGAAAATGACTTGCTGCCTACTCGGCAACCACGAAACCGGCCCCGTACCCCTCCTGTTCCAGCCGCAGTAGCGCCTGTTGGGCACTATCGATGGCAGCATACTGACCAACCCGAACCCGGTAGAACTTGCGCCCGTTCACCCAGCCTTCGGTCACCTGGGCCTGGCCGAAGCGACCTTTCAGTTCGGCCGCCAATCGCAGGGCATTGGCCTGAACGCTAAAAGCGCCGACCTGCACCAGGAAGGGACCAGGCTGGTAACTGGCCGGCCGCCGGTAACTGACCGCTTGGCCACGCCCCTCACGGTAACCGAGAGCCTCAATCCTCACCGGGGCGGTTCCTGGGCCAACGATATCGAGCTGTTTGGCTGCACTGTAAGACAGGTCGATGATCCGTCCTTTGACAAAGGGACCGCGATCATTAATGCGCACCACTGTCGAGCGCCCGTTGTTGAGGTTGGTGACCCGCACGTCGACATTCATCGGCAATGTCTTGTGAGCGGCGGTCATGGCATACATGTCGTAGGTCTCGCCGTTGCTGGTCTTGCGGCCGTGGAAGTCGCTGCCATACCAGCTGGCAATCCCCTGTTCACTGTAGCCGTTTGCCGAGGGGATCGGCTGGTAGCGCTCACCGTTGACCTCGTAAGGGCGCTGTGTGTAGTCCTTGGGAGTCGTCTGCCCATCCGTATCAATCACCCGCACCTGATAGCTCGGACCGCCACAAGCGGCCAGCAGACAGCAAGCGAGACAGATCAGCAGAGAGAGGAGGGGTCTGGACAAAAGCACGTTTCTCGAAAGATGCAAGAGATGATGACAGGCAATCTCGGCCTAACCTAAGAAAACCCGCCGCCGTCATCGCCCATCAGGCGTTTGGCTGGTCCTGGATCACCGACATCGCCCGGAACTTCTGGTAGCGCTGCTCGACCAGTTCCTCACCGGAGAGCTGTTTGAGTTCGGCAAGGTGTCGACGCAGCACCCTTTTGAGAGCCTCGGCAGCCCCCCCATGGTCGTTGTGGGCGCCACCGACCGGTTCCGGGATGACCTCGTCAATGATACAGCCCAGTTCGGCGATATCGGCGGCGGTCAATTTCAACGCCTCGGCCGCTTCAGGGCCACGTGTGCCATCACTCCACAGGATCGCCGCGCACCCTTCTGGCGAGATCACCGAGTAGACCGAATACTGCATCATCAGCACCCGGTTACCGACGGCGATCGCCAGGGCGCCACCCGACCCCCCTTCGCCGGTGATGGTGACGATCACCGGTACCGACAAGGTCGCCATCTCCCGTAGATTGCGGGCAATCGCCTCGGCCTGGCCACGCTCCTCGGCACCGATCCCCGGAAAGGCTCCCGGGGTATCGACAAAGGTGAAGATAGGCAAGCCGAACTGCTCGGCCATCTGCATTACCCGTAACGCTTTGCGGTAACCTTCAGGGTTGGGCATTCCGAAGTTGCGGTAGACCTTCTCTTTGGTATCTCGCCCTTTCTGATGGCCGATGATTGCGCAGGGTTCGCCGTCGAAACGGGCGAAGCCACAGACCAGGGCCGGGTCATCGCGAAAATTGCGGTCGCCATGGACCTCAAACCACTCGGTAAACATGTTGCTGATGTAATCGAGGGTATAGGGCCGGCTCTGGTGGCGAGCCAGCTGGGTCCGCTGCCAGCGGCTCAGGTTGGAGAAAATCTCCTCACGCAACTTGTCGGATTTTTTAACCAGTTTTTGGATGTCACTGGAAAAATCGACGCTTTCCGTCGAATAGTCGCGCAGTTCGCGAATCTTCTGTTCCAGTTCAACCAAAGGCTTTTCGAAATCGAGGTAATACTGCATCAAAACTCCTCCCGGCTTCGACAAATCGCCCGTTCAGCCAGATTCAGGCAATGCCCAGCACGTTACGACAAAAATAGAGTTATTCAAAAGTGACCACATTATAACCGAACAGTTTTTCCACGTCATCCACCATCTGATCGCTGGCCTGCAGCCGCAGGCTCTCCGGCAGGCTGACCAGAGTCTCGCTGCGATTGGGGACGACCAGATGGATCATCGCTTCGCACTCCCCGCGATAGCGGGTCATGATCTCCTTGAGGGAACGCAGTTGGCGCTCTTCGAGCCCCGGGGAAGTCAACCGGAAGTGAATACGCCGGGTCATGCGCTCCTTGACCTCCTTGAGAGCCAGAACCTCACTGACCAGAATCTTGCAGGCATCTTTGCCGCCTTCCCTGCCGGACTCCTCGTCGATATCGAGGGTTCCCCTGACCAGCAGCGGCTCTTCACTCCCCAGTATCTCAGCCGCTGCGGTGTAGGCTTCAGGAAAGACCACCATCTCAACGAAACCGCTCAGATCCTCCAGAGTGACAAAGGCCATACGATCTCCTTTGCGACTGTTATGGAGCTTGATGCTTGAGACGATCCCGCAGACGCTGACCTCCTCCTTGTCGTTGCGCTCATTGAGGCTGGCGGTATCGCAGGTGGCAAAGCGCTTGATCGCTTCGCTGTGGCGGGCCAGAGGATGCCCGGTAATATAGAAACCGAGAGATTCCTTTTCGTTGCCAAGCAGCACGTTCTCGGGCCATTCGTCAATCTGTGGCAGGCTCCCATAGGTCTGTCCCGACTGCGTGAGGATCTGATCGGTACCGAACAGCGATGCCTGACCGGATTCCCGTTCGCGCTGGCGCTTCTGGCCGGTCTCCATCGCCTCTTCCAGAGCTGCCATATATTGGGCGCGGCGGTGCCCCAGGGAGTCGAGAGCGCCGCATTTGATCAAAGCCTCCACCACCCGCTTGTTGACCCGGCGCAGATCGACCCGTTCACAAAAATCGTGCAGGGAGGTGAAGTCCCCTTCGCGGCGCGCCTCGACAATCGCCTCAATGGCCGCGCTGCCGATCCCCTTGACCGCCCCGAGCCCGAAACGGATATCGCTGTCATGTACGGTGAAATCCTGACAGGAAGCGTTGATATCCGGCGGCAGAATAGAGACCCCCATGGTGCGGATCTCGTTGATATTCTTGATCACCTTATCGGTGTTTTCACGGTCCTCGGTAAGCAGGGCGGCCATGAACTCGACCGGATGGTGCGCCTTGAGGTAGGCAGTCTGGTAGGAGACCAGGGCATAGGCCGCCGAATGCGACTTATTGAAGCCGTATTCGGCGAACTTCTCCATCTGGTCGAAGACCGCCTCGGCTTTTTTGGCGTCGATGGCGTTCTTCTTGGCCCCATCCAGAAAGATCTTCTTCTGCTTGGCCATCTCTTCAGGTTTTTTCTTACCCATGGCCCGCCGCAGCAGGTCGGCTCCCCCCAGGGTGTAGGCAGCCAGCACCTGGGCGATCTGCATCACCTGCTCCTGGTAGACAATGACCCCGTAGGTATCTTTGAGGATCGGTTCGAGCTGGGGGAAATCGTAGCCGAACTGCTCGACACCATGCTTGCGCTTGATGAACGAATCGACCATCCCGGAACCCAAGGGGCCGGGGCGGTAGAGGGCAACCATTGCGATCAGATCCTCAAAGCAGGACGGTTTGAGCTTGATCAGGTACTCTTTCATCCCTGACGATTCGAGCTGAAACACTCCGGTGGTCTCGCCGCGGCTGAGCAGCTGAAAAGTCTGTTCATCGTCACTGGGGATCAGTTTCAGATCGAACTCGGGATTATGCTTGACGCGGATCAGACGCACCGCGTTGTTGATGACGGTCAGGGTCTTGAGCCCGAGAAAGTCGAATTTGACCAGGCCGATCTTCTCGACATACCCCATATCGAACTGGGTCACCTGGCTCTGGGACTTCGGTTCGACATAGAGAGGAAGATAGTTGGTAAGGGGGTCGGGAGTCACCACCACCCCGGCGGCGTGGGTCGAGGCATGACGGGTCAGACCTTCGAGGGAGAGCGCCACGTCGAACAGTTTTTTGACCCGGCTGTCCTTGTCGATCAGTTCACGTAGTCGGGGCTCTTGCTTCTGAGCGTCGCGCAGGGTCACCTTCTTGCCGGTCGGGTTGGGGATCAGCTTGGCAATCTTGTCGACCTCGCCGTAAGACATCCCCATCCCCCGGCCGACATCGCGCACCACCGCACGGGCCAGCATCGAGCCGAAGGTGATGATCTGCGCCACCTTGTCCCGACCGTATTTGTCGCGCACGTAGTTGATGACATCCTCACGACCGTTGATGCAGAAATCGACGTCGATATCGGGCATGGAGATCCGCTCAGGGTTGAGGAAGCGCTCGAACAGCAGGTGGTAGGGGATCGGGTCGATATCAGTGATGCGCAGGGAGAAAGCGACCAGGCTCCCCGCCGCGCTGCCACGCCCGGGACCGACCGGAATATCGTGATCCTTGGCCCAGTTGATAAAATCGGCGACGATCAGAAAGTAGTCGGGGAACCCCATCTGGATGATGATGGCCAGCTCTTCCTGGAGACGAGCCCGGTAGGCCTTCTCCTCATCAGACGAAAACGCCGGACGCAGTTTGCGAATTTCATCAAAACGTTTCTCCAGCCCCTGTTCGGCTTGCAGCTTGAGAGCCTCGACCGGAGATTGCTTCTCACCAAGATCGAGAGCCGGGAAGTGATAGGTTTTGCCACTGACATCGAGTTCGAGGTTACAGCGCTCGGCGATCGTCACACTGTTGGCAATCGCGTCGGGGAGGTCTTTGAACAGCTCAGCCATCTCGTCCGGAGTCTTGACATAAAACTCGTCGTTGGCAAAGCGCATGCGCCCTGGGTAATCCATCGTCTTGCTGGTCTGAATACAGAGCAGCACCTCGTGGGCGAAGGCATCCTCACGGGTCAGGTAGTGACAGTCGTTGGTCGCAACCACCGGCAGCCCGGTTTGGGCGGCTAGTTCCCGCAACCCCTTGTTGACCGGCTCCTGATCGGTCAGAAAGTTCTCCTGAAGTTCCAGATAGAGACGCTCACGGTCGAAAATTCCCGCCATTTCTGTAAGACGCCGGCGCGCCTGATCCATACGCCCCATGCCGATCAGGGTCGGGATTTCACCGCCGAGGCAGGCGGTCAGAGCGATCAGCCCCTCGTTGAACTCGGTGAGCAGCTCCCAGTCGATGCGCGGCCGATAGTAGAAGCCGTCCTGGTAAGCGAGGGAGACCAACCGGCACAGATTGCGATAGCCGGTGGCGTTCTTGCAGAGCAGAACCAGATGCCCGGAGGCTTCGCTGGAGGAGGATGCACCACCCTTGTCATGACGCGAACCCGGCGCAACATAGACCTCGCAACCGATGATCGGCTTGATTCCGGCCGCCCTGGCCCTGGTGTAGAACTCCACGGCCCCGAACATATTGCCATGATCGGTGATGGCCAACGCCGGCATGCGGCATTCGCCGGCCCGCTTGATCAGGTCACCGATACGAATCGCACCATCGAGGAGGCTGTACTGGGTATGAACGTGAAGGTGGACAAAGTTGGTGTGTTGCATGAATCCGGTCCTTGCAGAACGGGGAATTGGACGATGCTCAGAGCACCTCGACCCCGAATTCATTGAGCATGTCGACCAGACGGATCAGCGGCAGACCGATCAGGGTCGTGTAATCGGTCCCCTCCAACTCTTCCATCAGGGCGATCCCCAACCCTTCAACCTTGAAGGAACCGGCACAGTCGACTGGGTTCTCCTGATGCACATAGTGGGTGATCTGTTGATCGCTCAACGTGCGCAGGGTGACCGAAAAGGTGCTGTAATCGACGCTGTGCTCGCCCGTGGCCGCATCGAAAACCGCAAGGCCGGTATAAAAAGTGTGCTTGCGCCCCTGCATCTCCTTGAGCTGTTCGATGGCTTTCTCCGCTGAACCCGGTTTGCCGAGCACTCGACTGCGGGTATCGACGAAGACCTGATCCGAGCCGATGATCAGGGCGTCAGGGTATTTGTCGCGCAAGCTTCTGGCCTTGTGCAAAGCCTGATGCTTGACCAGCAGTTCCGGGGCCACGCTCGAATCGAGACGCTCCTGGTAGAGGGGGGCGGCCACATGGAAGCTGAGCTGCAGTTGACGCATCAGCTGCAGGCGATAGGGGCTGGTGGAAGCCAAAACAAGAGTGCGCATGGGAACCTTCCGCAATGGATTAGGTGCCCATTCTTACCCCACTCGCAAGCGGATTGCAATCGTCAGGCAGCCCCTTGCCATAACCCCCTGTTTTCACGGACCCAGGAATGAAACGAGTAGGCACCGTTATAACCTGCATTGGGGAGATCGTGGCGCACTTGGCAATCGGCAGCAGACTTCAGGCTGGCGAGCAGTTCCTGACCTAACTGCCTGATGTTGCACCGATTCGCGAACTCTCGGAAACCTGTCCCTCCCAACCAGCTATCGGCAAAAGTGACCTCCTGGCAGCTTCCACTAAACTCGACCAGCACTTCTCCTTCGTACTGGCCATCGCCGATTGTTGCGCAGACACGCAGACCTGTTGCCGTACGCTCTGTGGCATAGAGTTCGAAATAGACCGCCCGACCGTCATCCGATGGGGTTGCAAGATAGACCATGCTGCACCTCCCGCGCTCAACAAGTTGAGTTCAGGATAGCCATTAACGTGACACAATAAGTCACACCATAAAATTCGAGATCAGGGAATGGTTTACCACGGAAGCGCTGCGAGTCATCTTCTGCCATCACCCCCTTCGGATGCGCGGGTCAGCGATGGCGTAGCCGATGTCGGCCAGCAGGTTGCCAACCAGGGTCAGAAAGGCGCCGATCACCAGAATTCCCATGATCAGTGGATAGTCGCGCATCATCACCCCGTCATAGAAGAGCTTACCCATGCCGGGGATGGCGAAGATGGTCTCGAAGATCACACTGCCGCCGATCAGCCCCGGCACCGACAAGCCAAGGATAGTAATCACCGGTAGCAATGCGTTGCGCAGAGCGTGTTTACCGATCACCTGCCGCTCCGACAGGCCCTTGGCCCGGGCGGTGAGGATATAGTCCTGGCGGATCACTTCGAGCATGTTGGAGCGCATGTAGCGGGAGAAGCCGGCCAAACCACCGAAGGCCGAAACGAAGACCGGCAGGATCAGGTGATGCACGTAGTCCCAGAGTTGGCCGGCAAGGCTCAAGTATTCGTGACCGATCGATTTAAGACCGGCAATCGGGAACAGACCAAAACGCACCCCGAGATAGTCCATCAGCAGCAGCGCCAGCCAGAACGACGGCATGGCAAAACCGATAAACACAAAGATCGTGGTCGAACGATCGAACAGGGAGTTGCGACGCACCGCTGAAAGGATACCAATGGGGATGGAAACCGCGAGAATCACCAGGATCGACAATACATTAATCATAATGGTGACCGGCAACCGCTCGGCAACCTTGTCGAGGACCGGGCGATGATCGAGAGCGAAAGATTCGCCAAAGTCGAGCCTCACCAGACGCGACAGCCAGATTCCGTATTGCACTGGCAGCGGCTTGTCGAGATCGTAGCGCTCCCGCAACCGCTCGCGCATCTCGGCACTGGCTTTAGGATTGAGGTCGGTCTGCAGATCGGTCGGCTCGCCCGGCGCCAGGTGAATCACCACGAAACTGATCAGGGTAATGCCGATCAGCATCGGCAGCATCATCAGCAGCCGTTTGACAAGGTAAATCAGCATGGCAGTCTCTCACCGTCACCAACGCGGCGGGCTGAAAGGGAAGCGTTCTCCATAAACGATCCAGCGGATTTCAATTCACCGCGCGTATTTCTGCTCGCTCTTCGGCACGTACCATTTGATGAAGTTGTGGGTGATGCCGGCCGGAGCGGGTTCGATGCCGCGGAATCTTTTGGCCACAGCCGGCAAGGCTTCACCCACATAGAGAAAGGTGTAAGGCTGCTCAGTAGCAAGTATCTCCTGAAAGCGGTCGTAGATCCGCTTTCGTTCATCCTGGTCGAAGGTTCTCCGTCCACGCTCAAGGAGTTCATCGACCTCGGCGTTGCGGTAGTGAATGAAGTTCAGCTCGCGCGGCGCGGTCTTGCTCGAGTGCCAGATATTGTACTGGTCGGGCTCGGGTCCTCCGGTCCAACCGAGGATGGTAGCGTCGAAGTTTCCGGTAAAAATGAACTCCTTGAGAAAGGTCGCCCACTCGACAACCCGGATCTTGACCTCCATCCCGATTTCCTTGAGGCGCCGCTGAATGATCTCCGCCGATTTGGCACGCAGATCGTTCCCCTGGTTAGTGATGATAGTGAAGCTGAACGGAACTCCCTGCCTGTCGAGAATTCCATCCCCATCGCTGTCGGTCCAGCCTGCCTCGGACAGCAGCGCCCGGGCCTTGTCAGGATCGTGAGCATAACGCTGTACCTCGCGGTTGTACCACCACAGGTCTGGCTTATAAGGACCGGTCGCTGCCTGTCCCAGCCCGAGCAGCACGCCATCGATCAACTCTTGCTTATCGATGGCCAAGGAGATCGCCTGGCGAACTCGCTGGTCCTGAAACAGCGGCTTTTCCAGATTATATCCGAGATAGGTGTAGCTGAAGGCGAGATAACGGTATTTATTGAAGTTGCGGCTGAATGCCGGCGTGTCGGTCTGGGTCTGGAACTGAATCGGCGTCAGCCCCATGAAATCGAGTCCTCCCGACTGCAGCTCCAGAAACTGGGTAGAGAGGTCAGGGATGATCCGGTAGATCACCCGGTTAATGTAGGGGCGCCCTTCGAAGTAACTGTCGTTGGCCTCCAGCACCAGCTTTTCGCCCGAATCCCACTGTTTGAAGCGAAACGGCCCGGTGCCGATCGGCGCACGGGTCAGAGGGCTTTGAGTGACATCTGCACTCTCAAGAAGATGTTTGGGATGAATTGAAGTCGACCAGCTTTCAAGAGCCGGCGCGTAGGGGCGAGCATAGCTGACCTTGAAGGTGTAATCATCCGGGGTCTCGGCCGAGGCGACCTGCAGAAAATCTTCGGCGTAGGAGGTCGGCACCTCGGGGTTGGTATAGAGTTGATAGGTAAACATGACATCGGCACTGGTAAAGGGTGCACCGTCATGCCAGGTCACCCCCTTGCGGAGATGGAAGGTGATGGTCAGGTTGTCTTCGGAGATATCCCAGGATTCGGCCAGAACCCCTTCCAGCTTGAGGTTTTTGTCGTAGCGCAGCAGTCCGTTGTAGACCAGGCCATTGATGTCGCTCGACGCCGAATCGGAAGAGAGCACCGGCAGCAGATTGCTCGGTTCGCCGATCGACGCTTCGATGAAGGTGTCACCGGCCGCTGGTCTAGCGGCCTCCCCTTCGGCGGGGATCACTGCAGTCTGCTGCTCACAGGCCATGAGCAACAACATCAGAACAGACCATAGTAAGCGCATCACATACTCTCCATGTTATTGAGTCGCCTAAGTCAAAAGGCCGGCTCCCTACCCGTTTTCACCATCGAGCTCAATGATAGTGGTCCCAAGTGGAGGTTGCAGCTGAAAAAGACCCGGCCGAAATTTAAGGTTCCGTTTCTGTTCAGAGAAATCGAGTCTGACGACAGTTTTTGCCCGGGGAGAACTCAGTTCAAACCGGGCGGGAAAACCAGCGACTAAACGCCCGTGGTCAAAATAGCGCATGACAAGCGGATATCCCCTCACAAAGGAGTGGATAGCCGTCAAACGCCCCGACGCATCGAAATAGAGACGCTGAGGAGGCGTTGAGTCAACGACATCAAGCACCCAGCCACCATCAGGCTGAGCGTAAGTATTAAAACCGCCACCGTTCAGCAGTGGCGTCTGACAGAGGAGCAGGCCAACCAGGGCTGATGGTCGTAGCGGGATACGGGTAAAGCGGCGCAGGTTTTCGGCGCTGGCCCGGCCCCGGTAGAAAATGTTCTGAGCCGGCAACAGGACATTCAATTCAGCCTTATTGGCGACCAGAGTAAGCAACGGAACTCCGAACGGACTCAAGCTTTCGGCACGAAAGTGAGCAGGAGACTCAGCGAGCAAGACCTGGTTGCCCTTGAATGTGCTGCCAGGAGAATCAACCTCTATGTGGGCCACCCCCTGGACGGAAGAGAATGAACCGACCCGGTCCGACCAGTTGGCGACCAGTTCTCTGCCAATTCGGTCTTCAACTCTTGATCCGGGTGGAGGTTCAATAATCGCCGAGCAGGAGCAAAGCAGCCCCAGAGAGCAGACAGCGATGAGTAGCAGGAGCGATTTATTGGTGAGTTGAGAGAGCATCGAGCTTTTCACTGAGCCCGGCATTGTCGGGAGCGTACTTTAGGGAATTTTCAAAGGCTTGCCGTGCAAGGAGAACCTCTCCCAGCGCCAGGTAGATCTCTCCAAGGTGCTCAAAAACGACCGGATCTTCTGGCAGACCTCGGCTCGCTTCTTCAAGGGTCTGCCGGGCCTCCTCAAAACGACCGAGGCGATAGAAAACCCAGCCGAGGGTGTCGAGAATATGCGGCGACCGTTGCAGCGCCACGGCCTTCTCCGCCAGGGCCAGAGCTTGCTCGAGATTGCGATCCTCCTCGGCATAGGCGTAAGCGATAAAGTTGAGGGCCTCGACATGCTCGGGGTCGTGGGAGAGAGCGACCTCCATCTCCTCAAGGGACTCTGCTCTGCGCTGAGAACGTTCGAGAATCACACCGCGCTGATAGTGGAGTTCGGCATGTTGGGGATACTCTGTCAGACCGTGGTCGAGTATCTGCATCCCACGCTCCAGTTCGCCGCGGCTGGCGTAAAGAACCGACAGATAGTAGAAGATCTGCGGACGCACCGTCCCTTTGGCAAGCCGGTTTTCAAGAAGTACGATGGCATCCCCCGAGCGCCCGGTCTCCAGGTAAATATAGCCAATGTGGGCAAGAGCATCGTCATAGAGGCCGGAATCTGCAGGGATGCGGCGAAAGGCCTGCATCGCCGACTCCCAACCCTCGAGCTGCTCATAGACCGTGCCGAGATAATAGAGGACCGGTGGCTGGTCCGGATCGATCTGTAGCAGCTCCTCAAAGACTGCGGCGGCCTGGTGCCAGCGTTCCTGCTCCATATGGATCAGACCGACCTTGCGACGGGCCTCGAGATCGTCCGGCTTGAGATCAACGATCACAGTCAACTCGTCGAGGGCCCGTCCGTAATCCTCCATGCCGAAATAGATCCGCGCCAGCTGATGGCGCAGGGAAAACTCAAGAGGACGATCTTTGAGTGCCTCCTGCAAAATCTGCAAGGCAGCCGGCCACTCTTGGCGATCCTCATAAAGCAGACCGAGTTCGATGATCGCCTGCAACATGCCCGGATGAAGTTCAAGAAGCTGGAGGTACTGCTCTTCCGCCAGATGGGTCAACCCGGTTTCGCGATAGAGTCTGGCCAGAGCAAGCCGACCTGGTTGGGATTCGGGGCTGCGTTTGAGCAGTTCCTTGAGGGTGGTAAGCGCCTGATCGGTTTCATCTGCCCGCAGCAGGGCAATCGCCAGGTGAACGCGAACCTGGTCCTGGTCGGGGTCGAGTTCCAGGACTTTGCGATAATGAGCAACCGCCTGTTGCGGCTGTTTGTTGGCAAAGTAGGTATTGCCGAGGGTCATGTGGGCGCGAAGCGAATCCGGATCGTTTACCAGAACATCCTCAACCACCCGCCGCGCTTTCTCCAGCTCACCGAGGCGCAGGTGAATCTCGGCCAGCTCAAAACGCAGGGCATCGGCTTGAGGGTCAAGACGCAATGCCTGCAGGTAGGCTTCGACAGCCGCAGCAGGCTGACCATCATCGAGCAGCATCTGGCCACGCGAATAATGAAACAGGGCATTAGCGCCGGTATCGTTGAGGCGCGACTGGTAACTGACGTCCGTGGCCGCCGACGGAGCCACATGACTCTCCACAGCACAGCCAGCCAGCAGCAGGCACACCCAGCCGAACAGAGTTGTCAGGAGACGTATTGGAGTCATCAGCAGCCACCATATCTGTTAATTGATCTGAAGTTCGGACGTTAACACAGTCGCTCGAACGCGGTCAATTGCCCGGGCCTTTGTCCCAAGCCCTTTACATCGACATATCCTCTGGTAATCTCAAAAGAAATCCTGCTTGAGACCGGCACAATGGACAACGCTCTGCAACAACTGCTCGCTCCGCAAGCCTACCCTGAAGAGCCCGGACCGGTCGAGTTCAAGGAGACCCATATTTCGAGGATCTATCTGACCAGAAACCATGTCTACAAGGTCAAGAAAAACCTCAACCTCGGCTTCCTCGATTTTTCCAGTCTGGAAAACCGGCGCTACTTCTGCCAGGAAGAGCTACGCCTCAACCGTCGCTTTACCAGTGGCCTCTACTGCGATGTGGTTGAACTGCGCTCTGCAGGCGGACGCCTCAATTTTTGCGGGGAGGGGGAGCTGATCGACTACGCCGTACGGATGCGCCGGCTCCCGGAAGAGAGAATGCTCAACCGGATGATTGAGCGCGAGGCGACTGAGCTCCACGACGAGATGCTGAGACTCGCCCACCACCTCGACTGGATGTTTTGCAGGGCCGAAGTTCGCCGTGATCCGAAGCTGCAGAATGCCGTCATCGTTGCCACCAACAGCCGTGACAACTTCAGTCAGACCCGTTCTTTCCCGGAGTCGCTGCTCTGCCCATCGGCACACCGGGTCATGGCGGCAATTTGTGAACAGGATCTGGCCAGACTCCAGGAGACTTTCAGGCAGAGGGAGGCCGACGGTATGGTTCGCGACGGCCACGGCGACCTGCATACCGGCAACGTCTGCATGACCGATCCGATCCAGGTCTACGACTGTATCGAATTCAACGACCAGTTCAGAATTGCTGATGTCGCCGCCGACCTCGCCTTTCTGTTGATGGACCTCGACTTTCTCGGTCGCCGCGGCCTCTCCGATCAACTGCTGGCCGACTATCTCGCCATCTCCGAGGACCGAAATCTCGACCTGGTCCTCCCCTTCTACAAACGTTACCGGGCTTGGGTCCGGGGCAAGGTCAATGGCATTCTGGCCACCGAAACCGATGTCGACAAGAAATTGCGCCGCCAGTCAGGGGAACTGGCCCGTGGTTATTTCAACCTGGCCATGGGCTACGCCCTGAAACCGACTCTAATGCTGACCTGTGGTCTGATGGGGAGCGGCAAGTCAACGCTGGCAAAACGGCTTGCGGCATCGACCGGAGCAACCCTGCTCCGGTCCGATGTGGTGCGCAAGGAGTTAGCGGGAGTGACCAGCAGTCAGCCCGTTCTCTCCGCTTACCAGAGTGGCATCTACAGCCTGGAGATGACCGAACAGACCTACCGGGAACTTGCCGTACGCACTGAAGCCATCCTGACCGCCGGCAAACCGGTGGTCGTCGACGCCGCCTTTGGCGACAGCGTGTTACGCCGGCAATTCACAGAACTCGGAGCAGGCCTCGGACAACAAGCTTGGCTGCTGCATGTCCACTGTCCCGACCACATTACCCTGCAGCGTCTCGATCAGCGCGAGAACGACGTCTCGGACGGACGGCCCGAACTTTTTCACGCCCAGAAGAAGGGATTCTCCCCCCCTGCCTCCGCTGAAAACGTGATCAGCATCGACAGCCTCCGAGAGGTTGATTATAATGTGCAACAGATTTTGAAAACTGTCCTGGTCACACAGGAGGGAATCCGTTGAGAAATCATCGTCCACTGCCGCTGCGCGACGCCTGGGTCATCTGGTTTTTCCTGGGCGTGGTCATGCTCAACTACCCGTTCCTGCATATCTTCAACAAAGAGATCCTGCTGTTCGGCATCCCCTTGTCCCTGCTCTACTTCTTTGTCGGCTGGCCAGTTTCGATCATCGTCATCTATCTGTTTTCGATCTATCTCGGCAAAGACAAAGAGCGCCGTTCTCCCCCTTCTGACAGTCGCCACAACAGTTCTCCTCGGGTTGAGCCATGATTCCAGTCGGAATTGTCGCCACGGTTTCCCTGCTCTATTTTGGGCTATTGTTCGCGGTCGCCTACTACGCCGACCGCCGCCGCCAGCAGGGCAAAAGCCTGGTCAACAACCCGACTGTCTACACCCTGTCCCTTGCCATCTACTGCACATCCTGGACCTTCTACGGCAGTGTCGGCCGGGCTGCCACCAGCGGCATCGACTTTTTGACCATCTACCTCGGACCGACCCTTATCGCCTTCTCCTGGTGGTTTCTGCTGCGCAAGATTGTGCGCGTCAGCAAGGAACAGAACCTGGTCAGCATCGCCGACTTCATCTCCAGCCGTTACGGCCAATCGACTCTGCTCGGCGCGGTGGTGACCAGCTTTGCAGTCCTCGGCATCATGCCCTATATCGCCCTGCAGCTGAAAGCCGTAGCCCGTACCTTCGACCTGCTCTCCTACCCGATCAACGCTGTCGGCGAATCCTTTCACAAACTGCCGAACATTGACCTCAACTTCGATACCGCTTTTGTGGTCGCAGTGATCCTCTCCCTGTTCGGCATTCTGTTCGGCGCCCGCCACCTCGATGCCTCTGAGCGTCATGAAGGATTGATCGCAGCGATTGCCACGGAATCACTGGTCAAGATCCTGGCCTTTGGGGCGGTCGGACTGTTTGTGACTTTCGGGCTCTTCGACGGCTTTGCCGACATCTTCCAAACCTTTTTGTCGACCTACCCGGAGCGTAGCGGGCTGCTGTTGCTTGGCACCGACCAGAACTCTTACACGCACTGGTTCTCACTGACCTTCATCTCGATGATGGCGGTCATGTTCCTGCCCCGACAGTTTCATGTCATGGTTATCGAAAATTGTGAGGAGGAACATATCCGCAAGGCAATGTGGGGCTTCCCGGCCTACCTTTTCGTCATCAACCTGTTCGTGATTCCGATTGCCCTGGGGGGGCTTTTGCTCAACAAGGGTGGCACCCTGCTTGCCGACTATTTCGTGATCACTCTCCCCCTGCAGTACGGCCAACCCTGGCTGGCCCTGTTGGTCTTCATCGGCGGATTCTCGGCGGCGGCCGGAATGGTGATGATCTCCTCGGTGGCCCTGTCGACCATGATCCTCAATCACCTGATCATGCCGGTCATTCTCAAGCTGCGAACCGGCAATCGTGATCTCTCAATCCTGCTGATCAATTTCAAGCGGCTCGGCATCTTCGGAGTAATTTTTCTCGGTTACCTCTATTACCGACTGCTCGGCGAAACTGCGGCTCTGGGCAACATTGGTCTGATCTCGTTCGTCGCCGCAACCCAGTTTGCTCCGGCGGTCATCGGCGGGCTCTACTGGCAACGGGCAACACGACGAGTGGTGACTGTCGGTCTGATCTTTGGATTTGTGATTTGGTTCTACACTCTGCTCATCCCCTCATTCGCTCAGTCGGGCTGGCTCTCCGCAGCGTTGATCGAAGAGGGTCTGTTCGGGCTGGCGCTGCTGAAACCGACAGCCCTGTTCGGACTGACCGGCTTCGACCTCTGGACCCATTCCCTGTTCTGGACCATGTTCTTCAACATCGGCTTTTTCGTGACCCTCTCACTCCTTGGCGAACCAACCGTGGATGAGCTGCGGCAGAGCGGCAAGTTTGTCGATGTCTATGATCGCCACGAATCTCCTCTTCGTCGCACGCGCATCACCAAGGCCCCCTCGATCATCGAATTTGTCGAATTGATGGCTAAATTCATCGGTGAAAAACAGGCACACGCCGCAATTGCTGAATATATCGGCAATCGCGAAATCAATGCTCAGGGAAGTCTCTCGGAACAGGAACTTCTCAAACTCAAACACTTCACCGAGCTGACACTGGCAGGTTCGGTCGGTTCGGCACCGGCGCGCATCATCATCGAAAATTATCTGTCAGCCCGGGGGAGTCATATGGAGGATGTGTTCGACATTTTCGGTTCTGTGAGCATCAGCCGCAGTGCCAGCCGCGAACAGCTCAGCGTCCTTTACGAAACGGCACGCACCATCGCCAGCGGCAACGACCTGAAGTCGATCCTCGACGAGATTTTGGAAATCTTCACCGACCAGTTCAAGTTCGACCTGTGTGTTATCCGGATTCTCGATGAGGAGAGGCAGACCTTGACTGTGCGCAGCCAGCGCGGCATGTCCTCCAAGCATTTCGGCGAATCGGAGCGCAACCTGAGCATGGACACCTTTATCGGTGAAACCTTCCTGACCAACCAGGTTTCGGTGGTCAACGACACCGACTTCATGAGCAAGCCCAAAACAGCCGCCATCATCCATCGCGAGGGAATTCGCTCTTTAGCCCATGCTCCGATTACCATCGAAGGCGAGTCGATCGGTGTGCTTTCGGCCTTCTCACGCTCGGCCAAGGGCATTTTCACTGACGAGTTCGTCGAGCTGTTCACCAGCTTGGCAGGTTTGGTGGGCGTTGCCTGGCGCAATGACGAGCAGACCGGCCGCCTTATCGCCGCCCGTGAGCAGCAGCGCGAACTGGCGATCGCCAAGAATATCCAGCTCGGTCTGCTCCCGACCAGCATCCCGCAGATTCCTGCCATCTCCCTGGCTGGCTTATGCCTGCCGGCCAAAGACGTTGGCGGTGACTATTACGACTTCCTCTGTCACGACGACAACCGCCTCGACCTGGTGATCGCCGATGTTTCAGGCCACAACATCGGAGCGGCCCTGATTATGGCGGAAACCCGCTCGATGATCCGCTCGCGCAGCAATCAGCTCGTCAGCCCCGTTGAGTTGATGACGGATTTGAATCAAACCCTTTACGATGACCTGACTCGCGCCGAACTGTTCATTACCATGTTCTATATGCAGTTCGACCCGAAAACCAGGCTGGCCAGGTTCTCCAGTGCCGGCCATTCACCGCCGGTCTATTACCAAAGGAGCAACCGGCAATGTCTACTGCTCGATGCTGAGGGGCTGATTATCGGTGTCAAGCGCGACTTCCCCTACGAGCAGCAGGAGATCATTCTGGCCGAAGGCGATCTGCTGCTGCTCTATACCGATGGCATTATCGAGGCGAGCAACGATTTGGGAGAAATGTTTGGTGAGCAGAGACTGATGGGACTGGTCCAGGAACATCATCTCCTTCCCGCCCAGGAGATCATCGAGAGCATTATTCAGCAGGTTCGCCTGTTCAGCGGCAGGCACCACTTCAATGACGATGTCTCGCTGGTTGTCATGAAAATCGTCGGCGACTGACTTAAAGAATCGTCCCAGGCAGGCTGAAGCTGTGGTAATATGTGAATATTATAGGTCAACCTGAAAGCTGATCCGGGTTGAACAATGAATTTTTGAAGGAGTTCCCCATGAATTTACAGACCGAGGACAAGGGCGTTGCGGTGCTGCTGACGCTCAATGAGGAGCGGCTCGATGCCCACAACAGTGGCGACCTCAAGACCCAGATGTTGAAACTGTTTGAGCAGGGGAAAAACAACCTGGTCGTTGATATGCAGGCCGTCCGCTTCGTCGATTCGTCAGGGCTTGGAGCTCTGGTCTCGGGTTTCAAGAATGCCAGTTCGCGTAACGGCAGTCTGAAATTGACCGGCCTGCAGTTGCAGGTCAAGTCGATGTTTGAACTGACCAGACTGCACCGGGTGTTCGAAATCTACAACGACGCCGAGGAGGCTCTCGGTAGTTTCCAGCAGTAAGGGGTACCAACAGGCAGGCACCAACCAGAACGGGCCCATCATGCCGAATGACCGTCTTGCCGTTGACATAAAAGTCCCCAACCAGACGCGCTACCTCTGTCTGATTGGCCATATCGGCGAGAACATCGCACGCACCTTGAAACATTTTGGGGGTGATCGCGAGAAACTTGCCTACGATCTCAATCTGGTCCTCACTGAGGCGATGGCCAATGCTATCCAGCATGCCAACGTCGGCGACCCGGCCAAGGAAGTGCATATTGAGATCAGTATTGTCGATCGGCAACTGCAGATTCGTGTCTACGATTTCGGCGAGGGGTTCGATATCGACGAATACTGCCAGCCACGTCATCCCCTCGAAGAGCATGGCCGCGGCATCTACCTGATCCGCTCGATTATGGACGAGATGTGCTACAAAAAAACGGCGGACGGCCACGTCCTTGAACTGTGCAAAAATCTCAATTCATAATGCTTGGAAAACGTTATTGGCGGCGCAACACGACCATCAGCCCGATACCACCAAACAGGGCCATGGGGAGTGACAGGAGTTGCCCCATGGTCACCCCCCCCCACAGATACCCGATATGAGCATCCGGCTCACGGAACAGCTCGGCTAAAATCCTGAACAGTCCATACCCCAGGAAGAAACTGAAAAAAGGGATGCCAGGCCGCACCTTGCGGCGGTGCATCAGGTAGAGCAGTGCAAACAGCACCCCACCTTCCAAAACCGCCTGGTAAAGCTGACTGGGATGCCGTGGCAGCGCGCCCCCCCCGGGGAAAATAATGCCCCAGGGGAGATTTGTGACCCTCCCCCACAGCTCGCCATTGATGAAATTTCCAAGGCGGCCGCAGCCCAACCCGATGGTTGCCGAGGCAACCAACACGTCGCCAGTCAGCAGCAAGGGCAGCGCACGGCGGTGACAGAACCAGACCGACGCCAAGGTCACACCGAACAGCCCGCCGTGAAAACTCATACCCCCCTGCCAGACGGCAAAGATTTCGAGGGGGTGGGCCAGATACCAGCCGGGGTTGTAAAAGAGCACGTAACCGAGGCGCCCGCCGAGCACAACACCGATCACCCCCTGGAACAACAAATCTGAAATCCCATCCTGATCGATCGGCAGGTTACGCAGGCGAGCCAGTTTCCGAATCAGCAGATAGGCCGCGACAAAGCCGACCAGGTACATCAGACCGTACCAGCGCACCGCAAGCGGACCGATCTGCAGGATGACCGGATCGATATCGGGAAACCTCATACCTTATCCTTGTCTCTGGTGACTGGCTGCTGAATCGCCCTCTCCATCTGCTGTAGTGCAACAAGAAAGTCATCAGCGACGGGTGCTTGAAAAGTCAGCCTTGCCCCGCTAATCGGATGGGGAATGATCAGTTGCTCGGCATGAAGCATCTGTCGCGAAAACATCTGTCCGTTAAGCTCTTTACGGCCACCGTAAGTGGTGTCACCCAGCAGCGGATACCCCGCTTCGGCAAAGTGGGCGCGAATTTGATGGGTTCTGCCGGTCAGGGGGGAAACATCGACCAGTGTTGCTTCGGGCAACCATTGCCGAACCCGGTAGTGGGTTTCGGCATAACGCCCGCCATGGTCTACCGAAACCGTCAGGTTATTGGCCCGCCGTCTGGCCAACTGGGAACAAAATCGACCCTCACCTGGTTCGACGCAACCACCAACCAGGGCGAGATAGTGTTTTTCGACCTGTCGCTCGTGAAAAGCCCGAGTCAGGGCGCCATGAGCCGCAGGATGAATTGAAAAAATCATTACCCCAGAAGTGTCGCGGTCGAGGCGCTGCACCATGCCGATGCTCGGCTGCCAGCGTCCTCCACGCTCGGCAGCCAGCAACCTCTGCAGTGCATCGTAAAGAGTCCCCCTGTATCGGGCCGGCGTCGGCTGAACAGCGATGCCCGCCGGCTTGTTGACCACCAGCACATGAGCATCCCGAAACAGAAGATGCTTGTCGGCCAGGACAAAGGGCTCAAGGTCGAGACCATCGACATAGAGCTCCAGCCGTTGCACGGCAGCTACCGTATAACCACATTGACGCATCCGCCGACCATCGAGGTGAACACCGCCTATCTCGATAAAACGGCGGGCCAGACGACGACTGACCCCCGGATTGCAGGCCGGTAGAGCCTGGTCGAGGCGCATGCCACTGCAATCGGCATTCAGTTTGTAACGATAGGCTCCAGATTGGAGGGGCTGCTCGGATTGTACCACCACAAAAAACTCCCGGCACTTGACATGCCGCTCACGCATGCTAGCATTATTCCAAAGTGCTAAGAAGGTCTTTGACAATCTCTGGAATGTACGGCGCCGCTCCGAACACGCTGACCAATCAGAACCGTTTCGTGTCTTCGCGTAGGGAAGTGGTGAGCCAGCCCACCCACGAGTGGGACGCCTGAAACTTTCCTCCTGGCACTCCTGGTAAATAGCGGTCAGCCACGGAGCCGTGTCGTCATTCCGGAGTTTGCAAACGGCGGCAGACAAGTTTTGCCGCCGTAGAATCAGCTGAGGCCCCGTTTTACTGAACGGGGCCTCGCTCTATTTGATCGGCACGTCTCAAACCGTCGAAACCTTCACTCACCCTGGGCTCACACAGGGAAAACGAACTCAACAGTGAGGATTCCCCCGCCAATGACATTCCCTAACAAGAAGGGGCTGATCACAGAGGTCGAGTTGCAGAAAAACTTTGTCTCAGAAAACATTTACCCGTTCTCGCAGCTCCTTACCGGTCTTGAAAAACGGCGTCTTCTTGGCAGGAATCTGCACCAGGGCACCACTCTTGGGATTTCTCGCCTCGCGGGCATCGCGTTCGCGCACCGTAAACGAGCCGAAACCACGGATCTCGACCCTGTCACCGCCGACCAGGGCCTGGCCGATACTGTCAAAAATGGTGTTGACGATCATTTCCGCTTCACGCTTGTTGAGGACTTCGTTGCTTTGCGTCAGTTGTTCGACCAACTCACTCTTTGTCATTGAGAAACCTCCTGACTGAAACCTTGCCAAAGAAATTGCAAACCAGCATTGCCAGGCTTGAGCAGTAGCTGTTGGACCTTCTGCATCGACTCCTCGACCAGATAGTCGACCAAGCGGGGTGCCTTTTTCGGCGGATAGACCACCGCCGGCTCACCTTCGATGCCACCGAGTTTACCGGCACTGCGAATCGCTGCCTCAAGATTCCCCAGCTCATCGACCAGCCCATAGGCCTTGGCCTGACGTCCAGTAAAGATGCGTCCGTCAGCGAGACTGCCAACCTCTGCGGCATCCAGCTTGCGCCCACGAGCCACCGACTCGATAAATTGGCTGTGTACGTCGTCGATCATCTCCTGCAGAATCACCCGGTCCGCCTCACTCATTGGCCGGGTTGGAGACCCAATATCCTTGTGCTCGCCACTTTTTACAACGACGTTGAACAGGCCAATCTTCTCGAGCAGCTGCTGAAAATTGGCAAACTGCATGATGACCCCGATGCTGCCGGTAATCGTGCCGGGGTTGGCAAAGATTCGCTGGGCCGGAGCGGCAATATAGTAGCCTCCGGATGCGGCCACCGACCCCATCGAGACTACAACCGGCTTGTTCTCGCTGACCAGTCGAACCTCGTCGTAGATCTCCTGAGAGGCACCAACGCCCCCACCGGGAGAGTCGATACGCAGCACGATCGCCTTGACACCATCGTTATCCCGGAAATTATGCAGATGCTCGATCGTCTGCCTGGAGTCGGAGATGACTCCGAGGACCTCGACGATTCCAACCTTGTCACCAATGGAAAAGTGGGTCGGTTGCCCAACCAGATTGGCTGCCACCAAGGCCAGCAGCAGAAAGAAGGCAAACAGGCCTACCAAAAGACCGGATGCAATCAGAAAAGGGCGTTTTTTCATGGCGATTGCGGCAAGAAAAAGCCGCGTCCGAATGAACTCAGACGCGGCTGGATAAACAATGGAGGGGATTAGCCCTGGTCTTTGTCTTTGTCTTCGTTACGCCCCATGGCCCCCTGCAGCAAGGCACCGAGGTTGGACGTCGCCTGCTTCTGGGCACCGAGGAACTCCTGAACCTCAGCCTTCTCCTTGTGCGCATTGAGCTGCTTGATCGACATGGCGATCTTGCGGTCGACTGTATCCACATGCAGGACCGTCGCCTCAAGCTCATCATCGACCTTGGCAAACTCCTTGGGCGATTCGACCTTCTCATGGCTCAACTCGGAGACATGAATCAACCCTTCGATCCCTTCTTCAACCTCCAGGAAGAGGCCGAAATCAGTGACTGACGTTACTTTGCCCTTAACGATGGTGCCAGCGGGGTAACGGGTCGGGATCGACTCCCAGGGATCGGGAGTCAGCTGCTTGATGCCAAGGGAGAATCGCTCGTTCTCACGGTCGATATTCAGAACCACCGCCTTGACGGTGTCCCCCTTCTTGAACATTTCCGAGGGGTGCTTGACCCGTTTGGTCCAGGAAAGGTCGGAAATATGGACCAGACCGTCAATTCCTTCATCGACCCCGACAAAAACCCCGAAATCGGTGATGTTCTTGACCTGGCCCTCGATGATGGTGCCCATCGGGAACTTCTCGCCAATCACTTCCCACGGGTTCGGTTCAACCTGTTTCAGGCCAAGTGAAATACGCCGGTTGGGAATATCCAGAGCCAGCACCACCGATTCGACTTCATCGCCAACCGAGAGCAGCTTGTTGGGATGCTTGATCCGCTTGGTCCAGCTCATCTCGGAGACATGGATCAGTCCCTCGACCCCCTCTTCAAGTTCGATGAAGGCACCGTAGTCGGTCAGGCTCACCACCTTGCCTTTGACTTTCTCGCCGACCGGGTAGCGGCTTTCGACCTCAAGCCAGGGATCAGGAGTGATCTGCTTCAACCCGAGAGAGACCCGCTCACGCTCACGATCGTACTTGAGCACCTTGACGTTGATCTTGTCACCAACGTTGATCACATCGGTCGGGTGATTGACCCGCCCCCAGGACATATCGGTGATATGCAGCAGACCATCGATGCCGCCAAGATCGATAAAAGCCCCGTAGTCGGTCAGGTTCTTGACCACCCCTTCGAGGACCTGCTCTTCGGAGAGGACCTCGAGAGTCTTGGAGCGCATCGATTCACGCTGCTCTTCGAGTAGCACACGGCGCGACAGAACAATGTTGCCACGGCGCTTGTTGAGCTTGATGATTTTGAAATCGAAACTGGCGCCGATCAATTTTTCGAGATTGCGCACCGGACGGATATCGACCTGAGAGCCCGGCAGGAAAGCATGGACCCCGATATCGACCGTCAGACCGCCCTTGATACGGCCAACAATCTTGCCCTCGACCACGGAACCTTCTTCCAGAGATGTCCAGATCTTCTGACGATCGGCCTTTTCCTTGGAGAGCGAGATCAGGCCACTTTCATTTTCGCGGCGCTCGACCAGAACATCGACCTCGTCACCGACATTGACATCAATGATGCCCTGCTCATCCCGGAACTGAATCAGAGGAATGACACCCTCAGACTTGTATCCGACATCGACCACGACATTATCGTCATTGACCTGAACAATCGTGCCACACACGACATCGCCCACATTAAACTCCTGCAGGCTGTTCTCGAACATGGTTTCGAAATCCTGTTCCATGTCAAGGTCCATCATCTCATCCAGTTCTTCCTGATCTGCGTTGTTTGTTGTGTTCTTAGTGTCTACCATTCACCACTTACCCCCGTGCGAAATTCTGTCGTAAAAACGACGCCATGGCCGAAGCCACGGTTGGCGAACATAGCACAGGGTCCTTGAAAACTCAAATAATTATTTTACCAACACTTTAACCCGGGCCAGGACCTCGTCAATCAGCCAGCGAGGGGTCGAGGCCCCGGCCGTCAACCCGACCTTTTCGACCCCGCTGAACCAGCCGGACTCGACCTGATCAGCGGTCTCGATATGCTTGGTCTGCGGCTGAATGTCACGGCAGATCTGAGCCAAACGGGTGGTATTGGCACTGTTAAATCCACCGATCACCAGCATCAGGTCAACCTGTCGGGCGATCTCGCGGGCTTCGTCCTGGCGCACCTTGGTGGCATCGCAGATAGTATTGAAGACACGCAGTTCGGTACAGCTTTTAAGGAACAGGGCCACAATCTCCTGCAGGTTCTCGTGGGACTGGGTGGTCTGAGCAATAACACCGATCTTGTCAAAGCGGGGTAGCGCTTGGGCCTGCCTGGCGTCAGCCACCACATGGACTGGGCCGGAATCGGCATAAGAGACGATCCCTCTCACCTCGGGATGGTCGGCCTCACCAACGATCACCACCGTGTACCCCTCCCGGCTGAGGCAGGCGGCATCTTTCTGGGCTTTCTTGACAAAGGGGCAGGTGGCATCGACCACCGTCAGCCCTCGATCAACGATCCGCTGCATTTCAAGGGCACTGACCCCATGAGAACGGATAATGACCGCGCCGGGCGGCAGGCCCTCGACATCGTCGACGACCTCAACCCCCTGTTCGGCGAGCTTGGCAACCAGTTGCGGTGAGTGGATAACCGGCCCCAGAGAGCAGAGGCGGCCATATTCAGCCGAGGCGGCAAAAGCCATTTTGGTGGCGCGGGTCACGCCAAAGCAAAAACCCGCACTTTTGGCGAGCAGGATCTCCATCTTCAGTGTCCCCGAAAGAGCGAACCTTCACGCGCGACAGACCGCACCATGTTCAGAACCCGGTCCAGGACTTGAGAGATATCTAGGTCGCTGGTGTCGACGACCAAGGCATCATCGGCCTGGCGCAGAGGGGAAACCTCCCGT
>PKTY01000113.1 GCA_002869725.1 Desulfuromonas sp.
ACATTGATGTCAACCCAGGACGAAAGGATCAGAGCATCGGCGACTGGCAGCAGTGGAGGAACATCCAGAATCACAAAATCATACTTGTACTTGGCAGAATCAAGAAATCGCCTCATCGTCTGGGAACTGAGGAGTTGAGTCGGGTTGGGCGGCTCGGTTCCACCAGGGATAAAGTCGAGCTTGAGGGGTTCAATGTGTCGCAAAGCGGCAGTCTTGTTGTTGACCAGCAGATCGGTCAGGCCTGGCGTGTTTTCCGTCCCCAACGCCTGAAACAAGGAAGGGCGACGCAGGTCACAACCAACCAGCAAGGTCTTGGCACCTGTCTGGGCCATGGTTGCTGCGAGGTTGACAGCGACTGTCGATTTGCCTTCGTCCGGAAGACAACTGGTCAGCATCAGAGTCTTGTGCTTCTGGTTGGTCAACAAAAAATGAATGTTGGTGCGCAGGGCCAGGAAAGCTTCCGAGGCAATGGAGTGAGGTTCAAGATGGGTCACCAGTTGCCGGTTCTCGCATTGGGCTGCATTGTCAATGCGCGGAATTGCACCGAGGACTGTCAACCCAAGTTTTTCCTGGACATCATCTTCGTCCTTGATAGAGCGGTCGAGATATTCGAGGAAGAAGCTCATCCCAACTCCGAACAGCAGACCGACCAGCAAACCAAGGCCAAGGTTCTTTTTCTTGTCCGGCCTGATTGGCGAAGTGGGGAGTAAGGCTTCGTTGATAATTTCCACATTGCCGGTGATCGACGCCTGAACGATCCGTTCTTCCTGCTGGCGCTGCAGCAGGTAACTGTACAGTTCGGCATTGACCGCGCTGGCCCGGCTGAGGCGGGCCATTTCGAGCTCCTCTTCGGGGACATTTTCCAGACGGCGAGTGCTTGCAGTAAGTTCCTGATTAATCGTATCGATTTGTTGCTTAAGATTTTTCACGGCAAGAGCAGCAGCGTCAGCGATCTCTCCCTTGAGCAGCGAAATCTTATCATCGACTTCGCTGACCGCAGGATAGGACTCAGTATACTCGCGGAGCAGGTCGCTACGGATATTTTGCAGCTCAAACAGACGGGTCATCAACTCCGGAACTCCCGGCAACAGATAGACAACCGTCGACTCGTAGCGTCCGAAACCTGGCCTCTCAAGGAACTCCTCGATGCGCTGCTTTTTCAACAGCAGGCTAGAGCGCTCCTTTTCAAGAGCGACAGCAGCATCGACCAGACTCGCCCCTTCCGGGCTCAGCCTTTCCAGTCCCGTTCGTATCCGGAACTCCTGCAGATTTTGCTCGGAGACATTCAGCTTTCGCCCAATTGCCGCTAGCTGCTGTTCAATCAACTCGAGGACGGTCCCGGCTTCGTTGACTTTCTGCTCCCGGTCTAACTGCTGGTAGGCCAGAGAGATAGCATTTGCGACATCGCGTGCAGCTCTGGGGTCTTCTCGTTCGACAGTCAGGCCGATCATTGAAACCTGATCCCCGATTGGGTAGGCCTGAACTCCCTGGCTGACCATGGCGGTCGCCTGTTTGGAGGTCAGCTTTTGCAACTCGAAAATCGCTCCGGACCGTATCTGCTGGCATTCGATCAACCCGGCAACCAGTTCAGTATCAAACGGGATGTTACATCTCCCCTCTCCCAGCAGGACCCTGTCGTTAGAGGAGAGACTGAAAGCTGCGTTAGCCAAAATCTCGAGGGTCAATCCAGCCGGCAGGTCACCTTTGAGGCTAAGTCTCCTGACTACCGGCGATTTCTCCCCTGTTTTGACAGGCTGCCAATTCTGCTGCAGCAAGTTGGCAGCACGTTCGGCAACCCGGGAAGACTGCAGAATCTGCAGCTCCGATTCGATACTGAAATAACGCTCTTTGCGTTTCTCCAGAACCTCCTGGGAAGTATCCGGCTTGAGACTGACCCGTAAAGTTGCACTGGCCTGATAGATCGGCGTCTCCAGCCAGGTCTTCACTGCAACTCCCAGGAAAACAGTGATGGTAACGATCAGGGCAATCCGCCAGCGTCTCTGAATGACATGAAGATAGTCCAGCAAATGTGTTTGCTGTTCATCGATATCTTCATGCTGTTTATCGGCACCGCCGGACATATTCCGCATTGTTTCAATCCCAGGGAATCAGAGTGAATTTGGTGCCGGGCGTTCCCCAAAAACCGATAACCAATATAGCAGAGCCTTGTCAGAGCTCCAAGATGGGTCCTGCTGGGCGACCGGCTCTCAGCGCTTCGGCCATTGGGTTGATCCGGTTTGGTGCTCAGCCATTGAACTTTGCCCAGAACTTTTTTGCCCCCTTGACAACAATACCATCGGCCTCGGTTTCAAGGCTTTCGCCGTAGTAGCTGCCATAGTTCTTGTTGCCGTAATAGCTGAACGAACTGTAGTACTTGAACCCGCGGCCGGTACGGTCATTGATAATGATACCATCAATGATAACATCGACCGCAGCTAGCGCATCGACCATCTGGAGTGCCGCCTTTTCGGGAACACGACAGGGTTCGAGAACAGCCAGGGTCATATCGGCCAAGGGAGCTAGAATTTGTGCATCCGTGACGGGAAGCACCGGTGGCGCGTCAAGTACCACATAGTCGTAGTGCCCGCGCAATGTTTCGATCAGTCGTCGCCATCTGCCAGATTCGAGTAGCTCGGCAGGGTTGTCAGGAATCGTACCGGAAGGGAGAAAATCGATCCGAGGGTTCACCAGATGACGTATGGCCGCCTGATGTTTTCCCCTCAGCAGCTCCGCCAAGCCGGGCTCATTGGTCTGACCAAACATTTCATGAAGCGATGGCCGACGCAGGTCACAACCAACCAGTAACACTTTGGACCCTGTCAGTCCAAGCACCACGGCCAGATTGGCAGAAATCGTCGATTTACCTTCTCCGGGGAAGGAACTTGTGACCAGAATCACCTTGTGAGTGTTGCGCTCGGTAACGGCATGCAGCCTGGTGCGCAGAGAACGAAAAGCTTCAACCACCGGAGCCTTGGGCATCTGCACGGCGACAGGGAGTGCTTGTTGTGGATTTTGCATCGGAATCTTTGGAATGACTCCGTAGATAGGCAACTTTAACCGGGACTGAACCTCTTCAACACGGTTGAAACGTCGATCGAAAAGACTGAGCAGAAACGAGGAGAGAACACCCAGCAACAGTCCAATCAACGCAGAGGTAAAAAGCGTCACCCCAGTTTGTGGTGCGTATCTCTGCCCAGGGGGGACCGCCGGATCAAGAACCCTGACCAGGTCGGTGCTGCGGTCAACAGCACGTTTGGCTTCCCGACGTCTCTGGGTAAGAGTCGCCAGCAGTTCCTCGCTATCCTGCCATCTGTGCAACAGAGGTGAGTCAGTTTGCTTGGTTGTTTTTTGCAGACTCCGCTGGCGAATTGCTAGCAGCTCGGTTTTACGGTCGACCTCTGCCGCGAGTTCCCGGCTAGCCAACCTGTAACGGCTAAGCAACTCTTTTTTGACCTGGTCGATCAGATCCTGCAGCTCAATCACGTCCGGATGCAACGGCGTAAATTCTATCAGAAGCTTTTGTTTGAGCGCTTCCAGCTCGGAAAGTCGCAAAGATACGGCAGCAACCGAAGGAACTTCTCTCAACTCTTGGGGAAGAAACGAAGACTCGCCATTGACCGAGCTTTCAAGCTGTTGCATGGCGGTTTCGAGCCGCTTTAGCCGGTCAAAAGCCTGCTTTCTGTCCTGTTCAATCCTGGTGATCTCCTTGGCAAGTCCCTGTAAGGCGTCATCGGAAAGATTGATGGTAGAGACCAGTCCGGCCCGGCGAATTTCCTGCTCAAGGTCCAGATGAAACCGGCGAGCCTCAAGCAGTTGCTCATCAATTGCGGTCAAGGATTCAAGGTTTGCCGATAGCAAGTATTCTTGAAGAGTCTCTACAACAACGTTGGCAAGGTTACGAACAAACTCAGGATCGTCTCCATAGGTAAATACCTTGAAGATACGCCCCCCCTGCCCCACTACTTCAGGTTCGATGAGAGTCCGCAGCTCGTCAGCCAGGACCTTAATCGGTCGCTTTTCCAGGATCAACTTCTGCCCAGGCTCTGCCAACAGAATATCGACCTGAAGCTCGACACCCTCGGTCACAAAGTCTTGTCGGCTCTGCCCTCGCCCGAGGAAACGTCCGGACAGATCAAAGATCCTGTAGCGTCTCTCGTCATCGAAATCCAGGGTTAAACCGGAGATCGCAGCCGTGACATTAAAACGCCCGATCCTGAGGTCGAGTCCCGGTGACTGTTCTATGACCTGCCAGGCAAGATTCATCCTGTTGGCAGCCATTTCAGCAAGCTTCTTCGACTGCAGGACTTCAAGCAGATCTTCTGCAGCAGCATCCTTATCAAATTGAGATACCAGTTCGAAGGTCACAACGGACCGATAGACTGGTTCAGCGAACATCAGAATGGCTGTTCCAACCGCAAGGCCAAGGATTACCAGCAGAGCGACAATCCGCAACCTGCGCCGAACAACGTTGAAAGCCCTTAGGATCTTAGGCTCTGGCCAATGTGATGAGCCAGTTACTTGCATTCTCGGCTTGCCGTTAGGATGGATTTTCAGAAAAAAACACCCGGCTGTCGCAACCGGGTGACGCTGATAAACGTTAATATGATGAGCGTCGTCAACGCAGTCACTAAACCGGATCAGTAATTATTTTTGAGATACTCAATCTGTACGAAAGGCTGAAGCAGTGCAGAGACCAGCTGCAGCGACGGTAAAATTTTGGCAATGGCGTCGTTCCAGTTGCCAACCGGTGTGTCGGGAACATAGATAATATCACCGTTAATCAGAGGCCACGGCATGGCCTGTCCATTCATCATCCTGCCAAGGTCAACAACCATCAGCTGGCCGCGCGTGGGGGACAGGGAGCGAATGATCCGGATATGCTGAGGGTCGTACGAAAACCGCGCCGTGGCTCGTGTTCCGCCAACGGAGGCACTGCTGATTGCCTGGAGCAGGTTGAGCTGTCCGTTCACCATCGCAAGCGGTCCGGGGTTGCCGACAGCCCCGAACACAAAAACCTTTTGCTCCTCATTATTCGGGATAAAAATTGTGTCGCCGGGGAGCAGCGGGATGTTGTGCCTGATGTCGTTATTATTCAGCAGCTCGTAGATATCGACAGGGTAAGTACGGTTTTGTCGCAGCAGCCTGGCGCTGCGCAGGTTGGCACGATCATCGTAGCCGTGCCCCATAGCCAGCCCATGAAGCAGGGTGGTTGGCCGATCCATGAAATGCAAGCCGGGTTGCCGGAAGTTGCCGAGAAGGTATAAAGGTTGGGACTTGAACTCGCGGATTTCGACTGTCACCATCGGCTTCTTGATGTAACGCCTGACTTCCTCGGTGAGCAGCGTCTGAATCTCTTCAACGGTTGAACCAGCAACATCAACCGCACCGACCAATGGAAGAAGAATCCGCCCCTTGGACGAAACTCTGAACCCCCTGGCGTTCTGTGTTTTCTCGTCAGTCCCCCCCTGATCGATCAAACCGGGAACATTGATATGCAAAATATCTCCAGGGCCGACCAGGTATTCCTTAATAAATTCCAGATCTAAAGAAGGAAGAGGCACCTGGACGTCCTGAACGTCCACAACAGCCTCCGTCTCTGTCTCAATTTCGAGGAGAGTACCAGAAGGGAAATCCCGATAACGGCCACAAGCAGTCGCCATTAAAACCAGGACAACAACGAGAAGATACCGAAGAAACTTCCTGATAATGACTAAATCGCCCACGCTAGAGAACCTGCCTGATGGGACAACTGAAAACCAACCCGCAGCAACCATATCTTGCACTAAACTGTGTACTCATTGGTTGCCACTTTGTTAACTTATATACAATTAAACTTTATTATGTCAAATTAAATATAAATAGTGGCCGTCAAATCAGTGCGACAACGGCACCGGACGGCTGATTCATAATCGATTGTAACCGTTCAGTGCCGCCACCCGATAGGCCTCGGCCATAGTCGGGTAGTTGAATGTGGTATTCAAGAAATACTCGATACTGTTGTGCGGTGCTGGCTGGGCCATGATCGCCTGACCGATATGCAGGATTTCTGCAGCATTATGCCCAAAGCAGTGGATGCCGAGCAACTCCAGGGTCTCGCGATGGAACAGGAGTTTGAGGACACCTGCTCTGTGTTCGGTAATCTGGCCCCTGGCCAGGTTACGAAAGAATGCCCGTCCTACCTCATAGGGGACATGGGCTGCACTCAGTTCACTCTCGGTACTGCCCAATGCACTGATCTCCGGGGAGGTGTAAATCCCGGTCGGAATATGGGCCACCAGGTGCAAATCGCTTCTTCCCCCCGCAATATGCAGCCCGGCAAAACGCCCCTGATCGAACGCGGCACTGGCCAGATTGGGGAAGCCGACAATGTCTCCCACCGCGTAGATATGGGGCAGGCTGGTCTGATAACAGTCGTTGACCGGGATGTTGCCGCGATGATCGGGAACGATATCGAGATGCTGCAGCCCCAACCCTGCCGAATTACCGGTCCGACCGTTGGCCCAGAGCAGCAAGTCCGACTTGATCTGCTTACCGCTTTGCAGGTGGAGGATCACTCCGTCTGGGCAGACTTCGACCCGCTGGTACTCTTCACTGGGGCGGATCACGATCCCCTGTTCATCAGCCATGTGGTAGCTGAGTGCCGTGCTGATCTCGGCATCGAGAAATTCGAGCAGATGCGCGCGAGTATTGACCAGGTTGACCTTGCAGCCAAGGTCTTTGAACGCGGAAGCATATTCGCTGCCGATCACACCGGCTCCGTAGACGGTCAGGCTGGTCGGAAGTTCGCGCAACTGCAGTACGGTATCGCTGTCAACGACGCGCGAGTTGGAAAAATCGACATCCTGCGGACGGTAGGGGTGCGATCCGCTGGCAATCACGAAATAATCAGCGGTCAGCTGCCTGGAGCTAATTCCCTCGCCGCTGATCTCGATGGTGTAGGGATCGAGGAAACAGGCCTGACCTTCGACAACATCGACCTCGTTGCGCGTGTAGAACCCTTCCCGCTCACGAACCTGCTGGGAGACGACATCATTGACCGCTCCCATCAGCATCTCGCCGGTCATCTTGGCCTGGCTGGCGATTCTGAAAAACAGGCGGTTGCGGCGAATCTCGGCCAGTTGCCGCACCACATGGATCAGTGCCTTGCTCGGGATAGTTCCCCAATGGGTACAGCCACCGCCGACCTGCAGATGCCGCTCGACCACCGCTACACTGCGACCGGCCTTGGCCAGGCTGATTGCCGCCCCCTCCCCGCCTGGGCCACTGCCGATAACGATCACATCATAATGGCTACGCATTGTCTCCCCCTGGCTGATAGACGCGGGTCAGAGCTGCTCGACATCGACCCCGCAGCGGCCGTCACAGAACGGCATGGTTGCGGTTTTTCCGCAACTGCACAGAAAAACCTTGCGTCGCTCGTCAAGAGTGAACTGCACAGGCTGACTGCTGCTACCACTGTGAGCTCCGTCACAGAACGGCAGCTGCCTGGACTTGCCGCAGGTACAACGAAGGTAAGTGCCGGGATCGAGGGTTATCGCAATCGGCATTCCGGCATCGGTGTTCATCTTGCTCATGTGACCTCCGTACACTGGGCCATCTGTAGCTGCCAGTTTTTCAAGAGTCTAGCACATTTCAAGAGTCATTCTGGCCTGACCGGTCTTTCGACAACCTTCCTGATCGCCAGTCCGTTACTGTAAAGGATCGCGGCGAGCAGCAGCAGACCGATCACTTCGTTGCTGGCACCGATCCCCCCCTTAAGAGTATCAACCACGAAGATCCCGAAATAGCAGAGGGCAAGCAACTGATAGGCCATACTGGCGCCTGCCACCCGGCTTGTCCAGGCCAGACTGAGTATCGCGATATTGCCGAGCCCGTAGGCGATGGTGACATAGGCGAAAACGCTTAAGTGCAACCCGGGGGTCGCTCTGCCGATCAGGCTGATTCCGTAAAAAACCAGGGCAAATGAGCTGAGCAGACTCAGAACGACACACAACACGCGCAAAATCGTCTCATGCTGCCGCGACGGGCTAGACTTTCGATGATTAGCCATGACTCTCCTTGTAGCAAATGCAACGCTGTCCATGGTTATGGGGGGTGTTCAGGCTTCTGAAATGATCGTCGCAATCGTCGCGATAAAGATGCGATCACCACATATAACACGGCCGTCCACCCTCTTCAAATACCGGTAAGGCAACTGCTCAACGATACCCCTGATCCGGCCCGGGCCCTGGCGGCAATAATGCGAGAATCAGCAGCGCAAACGGCCCAATCACCATTCCGAGCAGACCCCAACCGACGATATTGCGGTTTTTTCCCTTGGCAATGGAACAGGCGCCAACAATAAAAACAGTCCACATAAAGACAAGTTCCATGATTTCTCCTCAACCTGAAAAGGCATTGATATTCTGGTTCATCTGACGCTCGGCAGCCAGTAACTGCTGTTTGCTGGCCGCCCCCGAAGCAGCCGAGTATGATCCCAGGCTGCCATCACGGTGAATCACCCGGTGACAGGGGACCACAATCGGAAACGGATTACTGGCCATGACCTGTCCGACGGCCCTGGCCGCACCGGAAAAACCGGCCTTTTCGGCGAGCTCGGCATAACTGATTGTTTCGCCAGGACGAGTCGCCATCAGGGTGGTATGCACAGCCCGCTGAAAGTCGGTCAACTCCCTCTGGTTGAGGGGCAAGTCAAACATCCATCGTTTTCCCTGGAAGTACTCTTTGATCTGACCGAGGGTCTCCCTGACCAAATGAGACTGTGCCTGGCCAGCCTCCGGGAAATCTTGGCAGAGAGCTCTTCTCAGCGACCCCCTGCTGGAGACATAGTAAATCCGCTCGATCATGGTTGAGCTGGCGACCACGCCAACGACCCCGTCAGGGGCATCTGTCCATTCCCATCGACAATCATTCATGGCGATCACCTGACGTGTTTTTGAGTCAGCCTTCGCATAACCATCTGCACTGCCTGGCGGATTTCATCAACTCCAAACAACCAGGCACAGAGTGCGTAAACTCCTCCCCCGGCACAGACCGCAGCGGCCAACAGGGCGGCACGAGGGGTAAACGCTCCTTCCGTCAGCCATTCGACCTGAGCAAGGAGCAAGGGGACAACCAGCAACAAACCGAGCAGCCCGGGGGCCAGACGCGGTAGAAGCCCCGCCAGAGAGGCAAGCCGAAGCCCACCCAGACGCTTATCCAGCAACCAGACCAGGGCACCAGCATTAAAAACCGCCGACAGGGTCAGAGCCAGAGCGAGACCGGCATGCCCCATCAGATGCATCAGCAGATAGCCGAGGACGGCATTGACCAAAAGGGTCCAGAAAGAAACCACAACCGGGGTCCGGGTGTCCNTGAGAGCATAGAACGACGGAGCGACAACCCTGCTGACACCAACAAACAGCAGCCCTGGAGCATACCAGGATAGAGCCCTGGCTGCCTGGCTGACATCTAACGCACTGAACGCACCATACATGAAGAACAGGCTATAGATCGCTTCGCTGCACAGAACCAGTCCGACCCCAGCCGGAATGGTGACCAGAATGATCAAGGTCATGGCGTACTGCAGGGACTGGCGGAAGCCTTCTTCATCGCCGGCCGCCTGCTGGCGACTCATGGTCGGCAAAACCGCCTGGGCCAGAGAGACCACGAACACCCCTTGAGGAAATTCGAACAGACGCTGTCCGTAGTAGAGCCAGGAAACACTCCCCTCTTCGAGAAAAGAGGCCAAAAGACGGGTAACCAGAACGTTGATCTGGTAAATGGCCACCCCAGCAATCCCTGGCAGCATCAGGCGAGCCACTTTGACCACAGCCGGATGGTGAAAACTGAAATCAAGGCGCAGGTCGTAACCATGGCGGTACAGAACCGGCACTTGCATGACCAGTTGCGCCACTCCGCCGATCAAAACGCCAATGGCCAGTGCCAGGATCGGCTGTCCCAGGTACGGCGCCAGAAACAGAGAACAACCGATCATCGACAGATTGAGGATGACCGGCGACAGGGCAGGCATCAAAAAGTGGCCACGGACATTGAGGATTCCGGCGTAGAGAGCGACCATGCTGATCAGCAGGATATACGGGAACATGATCCTGTTCAGCAGATCGGTCAGTGAGAGTTTACCGGCAACTCCGGCAAACCCATAGCCGATCGCCTTAACGACCAGTGGAGAGGCGAGCACTCCAAGAGCAACCACGCCCAGCATGACCAGCAGCAGCAGGGTAACACAGATGCGCGCCACCCGCCGTGCCTCATCTGCCCCCTGCCGGGTCAAAACATCGGTGAAAGTCGGTACAAAGGCGGCGGTCAGAGATCCCTCGGCAAAGAACCGGCGTAAAAGATTGGGGATGGTAAAGGCCATGAAAAAAGCATCGGAGGCGAAACCGGCGCCAAAAATTCGGGCAACCACCACATCGCGCACCAGACCGGCGATCCGGCTGAGCAAGGTTGCCAGGGCCATGATTCCGGTCGCCTCGGTCACCCGCCTTTTCTCATGTTTATTTTGCGGCAAAACAGCCCCGATCGTCACAAGTTAGGATTATTATTTGTTAATCCCAAATAATTACCTGATAACGTACCTAAAACACAGTATATTTTTTTCATAATTGGAAACTTTTTATATTGACTCAAAAAAATGCGAATGATATAAGTCTGTCGCCTACATTAAGATTAAGAATTCAGCACACATGCAATCGGAGGATTAAGACGTGGCCAACCACAAATCAGCAGAAAAACGCAACCGTCAGAACAAAATCCGCAATGCGCGCAATACACATATCCGCTCAACCATGAGAACTTATGTCAAGAAGGTGCGCACCGCTGTCTCCGATGGAGACAAGCAGACAGCCCAGACCCTCCTCGAAAAAGCGGTCCCCTACATTGACAAGGCCGCCAGCAAGGGTGTGATTCACAAGGCAACCGCTAGCCGCAAGATCAGCCGCCTGAGCAAGCTGGTCGATGCCATGGTGGCGCAAGCCTGACCGTTTCGCAACCAGTCAGGATACACTAAGCAAGAGGCCGACAGGGCCTCTTGCTTTTTTTGTTCAAACCGTCTGGCCAGCCACGCCAAGAATGAGCTGTTCAAGGTGCGCCACCGGTTCAGCTCCGCTCGACTTGAGGGCCAGGTCGGTCACGAGAAACAGCTCAAAGGCTGGGGCATAACGGTTTTCATCGAAGCTTCTGGCCTGAGCTGCCAGATCCTTCAGGAAATAGGGGTTGATGCCGACCTGGCTCGCCAACTCCCGGGCCGGCAGGTTCCGGGCCTGAAGGGAACGAATCCGCCACATCTGTCGAAAATGGCGCACGATCATGGTCAGGATCATCAATGGTGCCTGGCCATCGTCGAGCAATCGATGCACAAGACGCAGGGCTCTGTCGGCATCTCCTTTGCCGATGGCCTCGGTCAGCGCGAACACGCTTTCGACCCGGGTGTCGGAGACAATCGCAGTGATATCTGCGGCTTCGATCAGAGTCCGGTCGCCCACATAGCTGACCAGTTTCTCGAGTTCACCATCAACTTCAACCAGATTGGTTCCAACCCGGGTGCAGAACAGGCGCAATGCCTCTCCGGTCAAGGTCACCCCTCTGGCGGAAGCCATTTCCCTGACCTGGGTCGGCAGCTGATTCTCGTAGATCTTCTTGAACTCGAAAATTTTGCCGACTTTGCGCAACCGCTGAAAAAATTTACGGCGACCGTCGATCTTGCCAGCCGTCATCATCAGAACCGTCTCTTCGACAGGGTGGTCAAGGTAATCGAGCAATCTGTCAAGCTGCTCGGCGGCAACCTGATCAAAAGACCTGACATGAAGCAGACGCCGCGGGGCAAAAACCGGAAAGGTTCTGGCCTGCTCAATCAGTTCGGCCGCTTTCAAAGAACGACCGTCCAGCTGGTTAAAGTTGAAATCACTGAAGTCGCCCGGTACCACGGCTTCGCGGATCAGCCGAATACCCCGCTCCAGAAAAAACGGTTCGTCGCCATGCAACAGGATAAGACTCGGCAAATCTCCGGATGAAACCATCCGTTGCAACTCATGCAGTGACATGACGGCCCCTAGAAAGCATTGTGCAGACGGGAGGACAGGTCGTTGGCCAGGCGCCCGGCAACCGCTCGAATGGCGAGATCCTGGCCGTCGAGCTGCAGACTTTTGTCAGAGCTCGCCGCATAGGTTTCCGAGCGGGACAGCCGGTCCTGCCAGAGCACGGCTCCATCTCGGTTGGCGATCAGCCTTACCTGACAGGAGATCACAACCCGATACTCCGCAATTCGATCCCCCACATCGTAGGCCACGGCCTGACTCGAAAATCCGTCGATCACCCCTCTCAGGCTGAGTTCGGCTTGGTCAGAGTTCTGTCTCAGTTCTATCACTCGGGAGCGCATCAACTCAGTGTTCAACTGGTCGGAGAGGATGTTCTCCAGCAACGGCTGGTGGGTACGGTTGGCAAACGGTTCGACATAGAGAATTCTCAACTCACCGCCCACCCAGGATGTACCGGTATCGACCGGCCGATAACCACAGGCGACAAGCAGAACCAGGATCAGTCCGAGCAGAACCAGCCGTTTCATCCGACCACAATATTGACCAGTCGACCGGGAACGGCAATCACCTTGCGCACCGTCTTTCCCGCAATGAAGCGCACCACATTGGCATCAGCGAGCGCCGCCTGCTCGATAGTCTGCTGATCGGCGTCAACCGGCACCGTCAGTTTGCCACGCACCTTGCCGTTGACCTGGACGACAATCAATACCGTTTCAGCGACCATTGCCGCCTCGTCCCACTCCGGCCATCCCATAGCGTCTAGTCCCTGTTCATGACCGAGGGAGGACCACAGCTCTTCGGTGACATGCGGCACGAACGGATTAAGCAGGCGAATTACTGTCTCAAGAGCTTCCTTCAGCACCTCGGGCCGAGGATTCTTCGACACATAGGCAGAGATGGCGTTGACCAGCTCCATGATGGCTGCAATCGCCGTATTAAAGTGAAACCGACCATCGATATCCTCCGTGACCTTGCGTATGGTCCGGTGCACCTGGCGCCTCAGGTCGCGGGAGTCTTCATCCAGGGCCTCGACATCGAGCCCCGCCCCCTGAGCCATTGCCTGATGATTTTCATAAACCAATCGCCAGACCCTGTTCACAAAACGGAAGCAACCTTCCACCCCCTGCTCGTTCCATTCCAGATCTTTCTCAGGGGGAGAAGCGAACAGGGTGAACAGTCGAGCCGTGTCAGCCCCGTAACGACCGATCAGCCCGTCAGGATCGATCACGTTCTTTTTCGACTTGCTCATCTTCTCGTTGCGCCCGGCAACGACATCTGCCGAGCAGAGGCTACAGCGGCCAGACGAATCAACCTGTTCAGGGTAGAGCCAACCATGTTCGGGACAGGAGCGGGTCTCCATGCAGACCATCCCCTGGGTGAGTAGATTGGTAAACGGCTCGTCGATACCGATCATATCGAGGTCGCGCATCACCTTGGTCCAGAACCGGGCATAAAGCAGATGCATAACCGCATGTTCGACACCACCGATGTACTGGTCGACAGGCAACCAGTAGTCGACAGCCGAACGATCGACAGGGCCGGCGGCGAACTGTGGGCTGGCATAGCGCAAAAAATACCAGGAGCTTTCCACAAAGGTATCGAAGGTGTCGGTTTCACGGCGCCCTTCCCCACCGCACTTGGGACAGGAAGTACGAGAGAAAGACTCGAGCCTGGCCAGGGGGCTCCCCCCCTCGCCGGTAAATTCGACGTCCGTCGGCAGACGCACCGGCAACTGGTCTTCGGGGACCGGCACGGTTCCGCAGCTTGGACAATAGACCACCGGAATCGGCGTCCCCCAATAGCGCTGCCGGGAGACCAGCCAGTCGCGTAGCCGGAAGTTAACGGTCTGCTTGCCGAGCCCCTGCTGCTCAAGCCAGGCCGCCACTCGCAGCTTACCGGTCTGGTTGTCAAGACCATCAAACTTCCCGGAGTTGACCATGACCCCGGCCCCTTCCCATGCCTGCTCCATGGTGGCCTGATCGAGGGTTTCACCCTCGGGCTGAATGACAACCCTGAGTGGCAGATCGTATTTGCGGGCGAATTCGAAATCACGCTGGTCATGAGTCGGCACGGCCATAACCGCTCCGGTTCCGTAACCCATCAGCACAAAATTGGCCAGATAGATCGGCATCCGTGCCCCGGTGGCCGGGTTCAGACAGTAGCTGCCAGTAAAGACACCCTCCTTTTCGAAATCGTCACTGGTGCGATGGATTCGGTCGACGCCCTGCAGTTTACCTAGAAACGTATCAACAGCAGGTTGCCGCTCGGCAAGGGTCAGACTACCGGCCAATGGGTGCTCAGGAGCCAGGCTCATGAAGGTGGCGCCGAACAGGGTGTCCGGTCGGGTCGTGAAGACCCGGATGGTCTGCTCGCTCCCTTCGATGGCAAAATCGATCTCGCAGCCGACACTCTTGCCGATCCAGTTGCGTTGCATGATCAGCACCGGCTCGGGCCAACCGGGCATACGCTCGCTCCAGTCGAGCAGTTCTTCGGCATAATCGGTAATCCGAAAGAACCATTGGTCGAGTTCCTTCTGCTCGACGGTACTGTCGCAGCGCCAGCAAGCCCCCTCTTCAACCTGTTCGTTAGCGAGCACCGTCTCGCAGTCCGGGCACCAATTGACCGCCGCGCTCTTCTTGTAGGCCAGCCCCCTTTCGAGCATGCGCAGGAAAATCAACTGCTCCCATCGGTAGTAGTCCGGATCACAGGTGGCCAGTTCACGGTCCCAGTCGTAGGAGAGCCCCATCTTCTTGAGCTGGGCACGCATATTGGCAATATTTTCTTCGGTCCAGATTGCCGGATGGGTGCCGTGCTGGATCGCCGCATTCTCCGCCGGCATACCGAAGGCATCCCAGCCCATCGGGTGCAGGACGTTATAGCCGGACTGCCGTTTAAAGCGGGCGACCACATCCCCGATCGAATAGTTGCGGACATGCCCCATGTGGATGCGCCCTGAGGGATAAGGGAACATCTCAAGCAGATAGTATTTCGGCCTGCCAGCATCCTCGGTCACTTGGAATGCCCGCCGTTCTGCCCAGGTTGACTGCCAGCGTTCTTCTATTTCTGCCGGGTTATAGCGTTCTTGCATAAAGCCTCCACAGTCTGCGACTGCGTAAAATGTCAATGCATCAAAACGGGAAAACCGGCCGGGGCCGGTTATCTCTAGGTTGGCATCTCGATCGGAATGGCCGGC